>JBAVOA010000391.1:0-1674 GCA_049691635.1 Aestuariivirga sp.
TCAAATCGCCGCTCCGGCCGGGCCATCCGCCGGGCCACCGCCGGAAGTCCATTCACGGAGTCGATGACCTGCTCAGCGAATGCCACGGGCTTGCCTGCTACGCGATGATGCCTGATACGAGCTGAAGTGCTTCGCTTCTCTCACCACATCCGGAAACCGTTTTCCACCAAGGGCGGAGCTTTGTCCGACGCTCATTCGTTTGAGCTTCGCGTTCTCGTCCTCCAGCGCCCTTGGCTTCTTCTCCTCAGACACCTCCATGCCGCCGAAGCACCTGCATGGTGCTCCTTCAGCAGCCCGATGATCTGTTCTTCTGTAAATCTGCTCTTCCTCATCGTCTGTCTCCTAAAGGCTTGAGAACAGACTGACTTTCACGCGAGGTCCACTCAGGGGAGCAGATCACGACCAATTGTCCTTGCCCATAGCTCGTCCCTGGCTGCTCTATACCGGCATCCACCTGTCGACTCGTTTGATTTTGAATAAAATTTGCTGGAATTTCGAACATTCCCCGTCAGTAATTTGTCAGTCAGCATCTGTTATATTGAGTCTATTGAACACCTAAAATGGAGAAACATGATGCGTTATTCGTCTTCAATTCTTGCTCTCGTCCTCGGCCTTGGAATCTATGGAGCGGGGCCGATTGTAACAAAGATTGGCCCATTTGCAGCGACCCCTGCTCATGCGGAAAGCGGAGAAGGCAGTGATGGAGATGGTGGCGGTGATGGTGGCGGAGACGGAGATGGCGGAGATGGCGGAAACGACGGTGACGGAGGCAATGATGGTGGCAGCGACGATGACGCGGCTGACGGCTCTTCCGATGACTCGATAGATTCGCCCGATGATGCTACGGACAATTCTGGCACCGACTCATCGAGCGATGTGAATGATGACCTGAACGATGACAATGATGCCCAATGCGTTGTCGATTGCAACGATAACTGAAAACTTTTGAACTGACTACGATTTGCAAAAATTGGATACGATAGCCCGCTCACCTAAGGCAATCGGTCGTTTTAGCGAATTGCAATTGGACAACCACTCAACGGCGGCCCGCTGCCTCGGGCTTTGATTTAAAGCTTGTCGTGAGTTCCGCTTTACGCTGTCCCGCGTTGGAACTTGGCTTCGTAGTTGAGAATGGGTTGGAGGAAATGGCTGCTGCAAAGCAGCCATTTCCTTTTTTCAAAGGCTCATCGCCCCTACATTACGTTTGTGGTGGTTATATCTCGGCAGCCGGCAGTGGCAGAGCCGTTTTCTGGTCAATCAGGGCGTTGCAACCACACTGCGGATCAACTGGAAAAAGACGGCATAGGGCAGCAGCCGTGCCAATTTCATGATGAAGACAAAACGCCAGGGATAGGCGATCTCAAACTTGCGGCGCCTGAGGCCGGCGATTGAGAGCCGCGCGGCCTCCGGGGTCTGCATGAGGAAGGGCATGTGGAAATCATTCTGCGCCGTAAGCGGCGTTTCGACGAAACCAGGATTGATGACGCTGACGGCAATGCCTTTTCGGTCCAGATCGGGTTTCAGGCTTTCAGCCAGATTGATGAGAGCGGCCTTGGAGGGGCCGTAGGCTGCAGCTTTTGGCAGCCCCACATAGCCTGCGACCGAAGCTATCCACGCCAAATGACCGATGCGCCGCGACGACATGCGTGGCAGCAAGCCAGCAAGTGCATTGAC
>JBAVOA010000392.1:0-3074 GCA_049691635.1 Aestuariivirga sp.
ACTGGAACGAGATCGGACACGTTACGGGTGGCAGGCTGTTTTGCGAAATGTAGGGCTCGAGCAGGAGCAGGATTTCCCGTGTAATCGAGGGCAAATTGAGTTCCTGGGCCTCAGCGAGGGTCACCCAGTTAATCCTTAAAAGCTCTTCGGCTTCGAGCCTGTGGGGCTCGTCAAGATTGAGCAGAATTGACGCATCGGCGACAAAAAAACGGGAATCAAAGCGGCGGCTCCGCCCAGGAGGTGTAATCGCCCTGGCGAAGAAGACGATACCCCTGAGATCAGGGGCCGCGTTGACGCCCGGACGCCCCACGAGATAGCCGGTCTCCTCGTATGTCTCCCGGATCGCCGCCACTATCAAACCGCGCGCCCGGCGGTGGCTGGGATTAGTCCCCACCCGCAGCTTGAGTTTTTCCAGTGTGATTGGGTCCCCTTCATGGGTAACCGGCAAAAGCCCGTCCGAGGCCTCACATCGCCCGCCGGGAAAGACAAATTTATTGGGCATGAAGGCGTGGCCCTTATGCCGTTGGCCCATAAGGATACGCGGAACGGGACCATCAAACCGGACAATGATCAGTGTCGCCGAATCACGCGGTCTGATCGTGGCTTTCTTCTTCTTCGCCGGGTGTTTCAAAGCCAAATCCATGCATCCCAAGGGCCCACTGCAGGCCAACGACAGCCCCTTTTACGATAGGCATGAGTGCAAGTGTCAAGCCGAGTGTCAGGGGCAGCCAGAGTGCCGCGTGGACGAGATACGACGGCTGCCAAACCCGCTCGACGATAAAGACAAGCGGAATCATGATGTGGCCAACAATGAAAATAGTGAAGTAAGGCGGTGCATCATCGGCGCGCTGATAATGCAGTGCGGCACCGCAATGCGCGCAGGTGGGGGTCACCTTCAGGAATTTGGTGAAGAGGGAACCTTTGCCGCAGGCCGGACACTTTCCAGACCCGCCGCGCAGCATGGCTTGTTTCCAAGACCGATCAGAAAGCTTTATGTATCCGGGCTCCATGCCCGTAAAATGGGCGGTAATCATTCATTCGAGAAGAGGGTCTCACGCCGCGCGGCGGCTTGCCGCAAGCACTCAGCGTTTCCGGCGGGATTTGGACGTTTGCTTGCTCGGGCGAATAATCCGCCCTTGGCGTTGCGGCGGAGGTTTGCCTTTACGTCCCTCGGAAACCATCTCAAAACGCAAGCCCCCTGACACCGGCGTGACTTCAAGCAGTTTCACTTCAACCTGATCGCCAAGTTGGTACTTGTCGCCTGTGCGCTGACCAACGAGGGCATGCTCAACATCCGAATAGACAAAATATTCTGATCCCAGACTCGAAACCGGAACAAACCCGTCAGCCCCCGTGTCGTTCAATTTGATGAACAATCCAGCCCCCACCACGCCCCCGATACGGCCTCTGAAATGGGATCCGGTCTGCCCCGCCAGATGGGCCGCAATCAGGCGATCGGTTGTTTCGCGTTCGGCCGCCATGGCGCGCCGCTCCGCATCGGAGATCATGTCCGCGGTTTCAGAAAGGCGCGAGATATCGTCGGCGGAAAGGCCATCATTACCAAAGCCCAAAGCACTGACCAAAGCCCGGTGCACGATGAGATCGGCATAACGCCGGATGGGCGATGTAAAATGGCTGTAGCGCCTCAGGGCCAGGCCAAAATGTCCCTTGTTCGTGGGTGAGTAAGCGGCTTGGGCCTGGGTGCGCAAAACGATATCGTTGACCAGGTTCTGGTAGTCCTTGCCTCTCACTTCAGTGAGCAATTGATTGAAATGCTTGGGCTTCATCACTTGCCCAAGCGGCAGCGACAAATCTACCGTTTTCAGGAACTGTGAAAGCGCCCGCACCTTTTCCTCGGATGGCGGTTCATGGACACGGTAAAGCTGGGGCGTCTTCCGGCTTTCGAGTTCTTCAGCCGCCGCTGCATTGGCCTGGATCATGAATTCTTCAATGAGCTTGTGCGCGTCAAGCCGCAGCGGCGTGACAACCCGCATGACCAGTCCCCTGTCATCCAGAACCAGTTTGCGCTCCGGCAAATCAAGTTCCAGTGGTTCGCGCTTGGCCCTGGCTTTCATGAGTGTGTCATAGGCCCGCCACAAGGGCCGCAACACGCCTTCCAGCACAACATCGGTCTTCGCATTTGGACGGCCGTCGATTGCGGCTTGCGCTTCCTCGTAGGAGAGCTTGGCAGCCGAACGCATGACGGCACGGGCAAAGCGGTGCGATTTCCTTGTGCCCGACTTGTCAAAGACCATGAAACAGGCAAGCGCCGGACGGTCTTCTTTTTCGCGCAAGGAGCACAGATCGTTTGAAATCCGTTCCGGCAGCATCGGCACAACCCGGTCGGGAAAATAGACCGAATTGCCACGAAAGCGCGCTTCCTTGTCGAGGGCTGAACCTGGTTTCACATAGGTGGCCACATCGGCAATGGCGACAATGGTTTGGAAGCCACCCGGGTTTGCCGGATCATCATCAGGTGTGGCCCACACGGCATCATCATGGTCGCGCGCGTCCGCTGGATCGATAGTGATGAGCGGAGTCTTGCGCAGGTCAATGCGGCCCTCCATGCTGAATGACTTCAGCGCTTCGCTTTCTGACAAGACGCGCTCTGAAAATTCGTTCGGGATGGCATGGTGATGGATGGCAATCAGTGAGATATTGCGCTGGTCGTTCATGTCGCCCAGACGTTTGCGCACGCGGGCAAGCGGTAACCCCCGGCCATGTTCCTTCAATATCTCGGCTTCAACCAGTTCGCCTTCAACCGCGCCATTTTCGTCCCCGCTCCGCACTTGCAGTTCATTCCGGGCTTTCTTGTCCACCGGAACGAGCCGTGCGCCATGACCTTTCACCAGACGATAGACGCCAAGCATGCGCTTCGAGCGATCCGACAAGGCGCGGATGACGCGGGCCGTGAAATGGTAGTGTTGATCCGGCGTAGCTGTGATCTTCGCGAGCACCCGGTCACCTTTCGCCGGAGGACGAATGCCTTCCCCCGGCCGCACTTCGATGAACACCTGGGGCGGCTTGCCAGCAACGCGCTCGTCCCATTCCACCGGTTCACCATAGGTTTCGCC
>JBAVOA010000393.1:0-3536 GCA_049691635.1 Aestuariivirga sp.
CTTGTTGTCATTGCGGCACGCGGCCTTGTGGTGAAGCTTGTGCCGTCGCGTCCCATGCCAAAGGGGCCAATCATCGGCAAGGGCGGGAATTCACGTCCCTCCTTTAAGCTGTTCGATCAGCGGAAAAGCTTCGCGGAGCTGCGCCAGCCCCGCGTAAAGTTCGCGCGGTTTCCCCCGCGCATCCTTTTCTTCGGGGACGATTCCCGGGTGGACGACCTGTGGGCAAGGCCCCAGCCCGCAACCGATCCCCCTCCACCGCCCGATGGCCTCGTCAATGGGGAACGCATCACCCGCAGGCTTCAGGCCTTGAAATTCGCGCTCGATGACCTGCCGCGCCAGGCCAGGCGTCTCGCGCGCTTGCGGCTGAAGCGGGAGAAGGTGCCAAGCCTGAAGTTCAAGACACCGCTCCGGCCCGGCCCTCCTCCCGGCCGCCGCAAGAAACCAGTTCACGAAATTGATGAGATACTCATCGAATGCCACGAGCTTGCCTGGGAGGCACTGAAGCCCGACACGTCCTGAAATACTGCCCTTCACTTCTATCCGGAAATGGCATAACCGTTTTCATCCCCGGCGAAGCCGTGAGCGGAGCTATGCCCGATGCTCATTGACAATTGAATCTGTCAAAGACCCCTCTCCCCCGGCTTCGCCGGACAGGGGATTGAACCTACTTGATGCCGTTCGACAGCTCTTCGGGCCTTGGCATGGAGATGATGTTGTAGCCGGAATCCACATAATGGATTTCACCGGTGACGCCGCCGGAAAGCGGCGAGAGCAGATAGACTCCGGCGCCGCCTACCTCTTCCAGCGTGATCGTGCGCCTGAGAGGAGCGTGGCTGTTCTGGAAATTGAACATGGCACGGGCATCGCCGATGCCGGCACCGGCGAGGGTACGCATGGGGCCGGCGGAAATGGCATTCACGCGGATGCCTTGCGGGCCATAATCAGCCGCGAGAAATCTGACCGACGATTCAAGGGCGGCCTTGGCCACGCCCATGACGTTGTAATTCGGCATGACGCGCACGGAGCCGCCATAGGTGAGCGTCACCATGGAACCGCCGCCGGGCATCAGGGCGGCGGCGCGCCTGGCGATCTCGGTGAACGAGAAACACGAGATCAGCATGGTGCGGGTAAAATTGTCCCGCGTCGTATCGGCGTATTTTCCCTTCAGTTCGTTCTTGTCGGAGAAAGCGATGGCATGGACGAGAAAATCGATCTTGCCCCAGGCTTTTTTCAACGCGGCGAAGACATGATCAACGGTTGCAATGTCTTCGACATCGCAGGGCAGAAGCAGGGTGGAGCCGACGGAATCGGCCAGCGGCTTCACGCGCCTGCCGAAGGCCTCGCCCTGGTAGGTGAAGGCCAGTTCGGCGCCGTGCCGGTGCAGTTCGCTGGCAATCCCCCAGGCGATGGAGTGATCGTTGGCCACGCCCATTATCAGGCCGCGTTTGCCCTGCATCAATCCATCAATCATCTGGTCAACCGTTATAGCGTTGGAATATGAGGGTGCCGTTGGTGCCGCCAAAGCCGAAGCTGTTGGACATCACCACGTCGATCTTCGCGTTATCCTGGCGCTCGCGCATGATGGGGAGGTCGGCAAATTCCGGATCGATTTCCTCGATGTTGGCGCTTTCGCAGATGAAGTTGTTCTTCATCATGAGAATGGAATAGATCGCCTCCTGCACGCCGGTGGCACCCAGCGAATGGCCGGTCAACGACTTGGTGGCGGAAATGGCCGGAATATCTTTTCCGAAAACGTCGCGGATGGCTTCGATTTCCTTCTTGTCGCCGATGGGTGTCGAGGTGGCGTGGGGGTTGATGTAGTCAATCTGGTTTTTTACGGTGGACATGGCGAGGCGCATGCAGCGGGCCGCACCTTCACCTGATGGCGCCACCATGTCATAGCCATCCGACGTCGCGCCATAGCCCACGAGTTCGGCATAGATCCTGGCGCCGCGGGCCTTGGCGCGTTCAAGCTCCTCAAGCACAACAACACCAGCGCCACCGGCAATCACAAAGCCATCGCGGTTCTTGTCATAGGCCCTGGAGGCTTTCTGCGGCGTGTCATTATAACCCGATGACATGGCGCCCATGGCGTCAAACAGGACGGACAGGGTCCAATGCAGTTCTTCGCCACCGCCGGCAAACATCACATCCTGCTTGCCCCACTGGATCATTTCAGCCGCATTGCCGATGCAATGGGCCGACGTGGCGCAGGCCGACGAGATGGAATAGTTCACGCCGCGAATGCCGAAGGGCGTGGCAAGGGTGGCCGAGTTGGTGCTGGACATGACGGCAGGCACGGCAAAGGGGCCGACGCGCTTCGGGCCTTTTTCGCGGGTGGTGTCGGCCGCAGCCACAAGCGTCTTGGTGGATATGCCGCCGGACCCCATGATGAGTCCGGTGCGGTCATTCTTCACGTCTTTTTCCTCCAGGCCTGAATCGGCGATGGCCTGCTGCATGGAAATATAATTCCAGGCGGCTCCATCGCCCATGAAACGCCTGGCCCTCCGGTCAATCTGGTCGAGATCGCAATTTGGTGCGCCATGCACCTGGCAGCGGAAGCCCAGCCGCGCATAGTCATCGGCTTTTACAATGCCTGATTTTGCCTCGCGCAGGGACGCCAGGACTTCCTGGGCGCCGTTGCCAATGCTCGAGATGATTCCAATTCCAGTGACGACGACACGCCGCATCGCGGGGGTCTCCTATAGCTATGCCGGTTGAAACAAGCCGACCTTGAGATCGGTTGCTGTGTAAATAGTCTCGCCGTCGGCTTTCAACAAGCCGTCGGCAACGCCGAGATTCAGCTTGCGCAAAATAACACGCTTCAATTCGACTTCATATGTGACCTTTTTTATGACGGGGGTGACCATGCCGGTAAATTTCACTTCGCCCACGCCAAGGGCGCGGCCCTTGCCGGGAGCGC
Organism: Aestuariivirga sp.; assembly: GCA_049691635.1. Classification (GTDB taxonomy): domain Bacteria; phylum Pseudomonadota; class Alphaproteobacteria; order Rhizobiales; family Aestuariivirgaceae; genus Aestuariivirga. Next base: position 2,924 of record JBAVOA010000393.1, read on the forward strand.
CGAGCCAGCCGAGAAAGAATCCCAGCAATTGCCACAAGGCATCAACACCCAGACAGCCCGGCATCACGGGATCACCCTGAAAGTGGCAGGGGAAAAACCAGAGGTCAGGCCTGATATCGAATTCGGCGATGATCTGGCCCTTGCCATGGGCACCGCCATCGGCGGAGACATGGGTGATGCGGTCAAACATCAGCATGGGCGGCAACGGAAGCTGCGCGTTGCCAGGACCGAACAATTCACTGCGGCCACAGGCCAAAAGATCATCGTAGAGAAAACTTGATTTCCGTTCTGTCATTCCGGCCCCATTTGCTTTACGGCACCGCGCCGCCCAAAAGCACTTAGATTATCCAATTTCGAGCGATATTGCACAAACTGCCCACAAAAGACTATACTGAATTCAAATTGTACGCAGCGATGTTGAAAATGAACGCACCAGGCCAAATTGCAGAGAGATTGCGCGCCGTGGGGTTGAGACCCACACGGCAGCGCCTGGCCTTGGCCAAGATCCTGTTTTCCAGCGGTGACCGGCATGTCTCGGCAGAGGACCTGCACCGCGAGGCCGGCGCTGCAAAAGTGCTCGTTTCAGTTGCGACAGTTTACAATACGCTCAACC
>JBAVOA010000394.1:0-4299 GCA_049691635.1 Aestuariivirga sp.
TCAAATCGCCGCTCCGGCCGGGCCATCCGCCGGGCCACCGCCGGAAGTCCATTCACGGAGTCGATGACCTGCTCAGCGAATGCCACGGGCTTGCCTGCTACGCGATGATGCCTGATACGAGCTGAAGGATGGCAAAACCATCCGTCTACGGATTAATTTGATCCAGCTTCCTTCTCTGCCACCGGAAACGGCATAACCGTTTTCACCCCCGGCGGAGCTTTGTCCAACGCTCATTGAAATATAAATTTTCTACAAGAACTAGGCGTATTTCTGCGTCTTGTATTCGCCGCTTTCGCGATAGCGGTTGTGAGCCCGCACCGCGTCGCCGAAGGCTACGAAGAGCTTCACGGAATCCGGATTGCCGGCGGCCTTGTATTCCGGATGCCACTGGGTGCCGAAGGCAAAGCTCTTGGCGCCCTTGACCGAGACGGCTTCGATAATGCCGTCGGGAGCCGTTGCTTCGGCGTTCAGGCCTGGTGCCAGTTTCTTGATGCCTTGGCGATGGATGGAATTCACCATCGTCTCACTCTTGCCAAGGATGCGCTCCAGCATGCCGCCCTTGGTGATCTTGATCGCATGCTTGGGGCCGTAACGCACATCGGTATCGTCGGATTTTGGCGCGCGGTGGTCCAGCCTGCCTTCGCCCTTTTGCAATTCGGTTTCAAGGCTGCCGCCCAAGACAACATTCAATTCCTGAAAGCCGCGGCAGATGCAGAACAGGGGAATGCCACGGTCAATCACGGCGCGGATGAGTTTCAGGGTCATGGCATCACGGGCATGGTCGTAGGGTTCATGATCGGCGGTGGGTTCCTCGCCATAGTGGGGCGGATGCACATTGGAAACGGCCCCGGTCATCAGGATGCCGTCAAAGGGTTCAAGCAACTGATCGAGATGGACCGCATCGATGATGGAAGGGATCATCAGCGGCGTGCATTGCGAGACTTCGGCCACGGCGCGCACATATTTGTCGCCCAGCGAGTGGAACAGGAAGCCGTGATTTTCGGAGGTGTCGGCGGGCAGGCCCACGAAGGGCGAGGCAGTTGTCATGTCAGACGAGTCCTTGGATCGCAAGTTTCCAGATTACGCCAAGTGCGGCGCAAAGGGCCAGCGTTTTTGGAATGCCGAGATGCAAACGCAGCAGGGCAAGGGCGGCAATAACGCTGATGGCCAAGGCGGCCAGATCCAGGGTTTGCCACTCCGGCAGCCAGGGCTTGAAGGCGCCCTCCATGCGGTTAACACTGGCAAAGAGCACATGCAGGCCAAACCACAGGGAAAGATTGAGGATGACGCCCACCACCGCAGCCGTAATGGCCGAGAGCGCACCGGACAGGCGGGGCATCTTGCCGATGTATTCGATGTAAGGGGCGCCGGCGAAGATCCACAGGAAGCAGGGGGCAAAGGTCATCCACAGGGTGATGCCGGCACCGGCCAGCCCGCCCCACACGCTGCCCATGCCGCGCGATGCGGCGAGGTAGCCCACGAACTGGGTGACAAGAATGAGGGGTCCCGGCGTGGTTTCGGCAAGGGCCAGGCCGTCAATCATTTCAGGCGCCGTGAGCCAGTGGTGCTGTTCGACGGCGGCCTGGGCCATGTAGGAGAGGACGGCGTAGGCGCCGCCAAAGGTCACCACCGCGAGCTTGGAAAAGAAGACGGCGATTTTGCTCAGCACATGATCTGAACCAAGTGTGATGAGCAGCAGGGCAAGCGGCAAAAGCCAGATGGCCGCCCAGGTTGCAAGGGTCGAGAAAAGCGCTGTGAAGCCTGGCCGCGCCGTTGCCGGCGGGAGGTTTCCCGGGCTGGCGCGGAAGAAGCCCACGAGGCCGGCGGCAATGATGATGAGCGGAAAGGGCAGGTCCAGGCAATAGAGGGCGAGGAAGGCAACGCCTGCAATCAGCCAGTCGGCATTGCCTTTGAGGGCGCGCCTGGCCACGCGCAGAAGAGCTTCGATGACAATCGCCAGGACGGCGGCCTTCACGCCAAAGAAGATGGCTGCAATCCACGGAAGATTTCCGAAGGCGCTGTAAAGCATGGAGAGCATGAGCACGACGAGAGCGCCCGGTAGCACAAACAGGAGGCCCGCCACCAGGCCGCCCCTGACGCCGTGCAAGCGCCAGCCTGCATAGGTGGCAAGCTGCATCGCCTCTGGTCCCGGCAACAGCATGCAGAAATTGAGGGCTGAGAGAAACTGCGGTTCGCTCAACCATTTTCGCTCGTCGACGATTTCGCGGTGCATGAGGGCGATCTGGCCTGCAGGGCCGCCAAAAGACAGGCAGCCGATGCGGGCCCAGACCCTGGTGGCCTCGGCGAAGGTGGGCGAGGCGTTCATGGCTTCACCTTGTTGGTGGGCCAGTTGTGGGTTTCCTCGGTTGCGTCCCGGCACCAGCGATAAAAGGCGTCGTAAAGCAGCATGCCGGCGCCAAGCTGCTCGAGATCATCGGCATACATGCGCGACAGGCCGAGGGAGGCCGCAAGCAGGCCTGCGGCTTCCGGCGCGAGATCAAGCCTTGCCGTATCGGCGGCCCGGACAATTGTTGCCAGGCGCAGCAGTGCTTCGGTCGCCAGGCCAAATTCCTCGACCATCACATCGAAGGTGCAGAGCTCGCCCCGGTGGCTCCACTGGGTGTTCTCGATATCAAAGGCCGTCGCATTGAAGCGCTCTGCCACCGCAGCAACCTCCTGCGGCGCCACAAAGAGAAACACTGCGGAAGGGTCAATGAAGCGCCGGATGAGCCAGGGGCAGGCGATGCGGTCTATTTTTGGCCGTGCGCGCGTTACCCAAACCGTGCGCCCCGAGGCATCGCGCGGGGGCAGTTTTGCCACCGGCACAAGCGGGAGTTCTGCCTCCTGCCACGCCACAAAACCACCCTCGAGGGATATGGCATCAGCGCCGAGCTGGCGCAGCCATGCGGCCGTTCCCTCGCTGAGTTTTGCGCCGTGATGGCACACCGCAACGGCGGATTTCCCGCTTAAATCCCTGCCCCATTCGGCGACACTTTGATGGCTTCTCTTCAAGGAGCCAGGGATGAGGCACGGATAGGCTTCGAAATCCTCCTGCGTGCGCACATCAATGATGACGGGTGCGACGGGAGTGCCGATGAGACGGACAAGTTTTTCACATTTAATTGAATTTGGTGCAGACATGGCGTGCGCCCTCTTGAAAGTTAACGGGACGCGATTCTTGGGCATGTCGCCTTGAGGGGAGATCGCTTTCCCCTGACGCCATGCATAGCGAAAACTGCACCCAAGTCAAATCTGCCGGGCAATGCGGCCGATGACATTTGCGGCAATTCTGGCGGCCGTGTAGGCCGAGGTGCCGTCGCGATCATTCTTGGGAACAAATTCAACCATGGCAAAGCCTGCAATGCGGGCTTTTTCTGCAACACCTGAGATGAGGTCAATAACCTGCATGTAGCTCAATCCACCTGGTGATGGATGGGCAACGGCCGGCATTTCTGACGTATCAAGGGCGTCACAATCGAGGGTGATCAGGCAGTCAGAATCGGGCGGAATGGTCTCAAGCACGTCCTTGAGACCGTGGTGATGGATATGCCTGGAGGTGAAGATATGCGCCCCCCAATTCTTGGCGTCGCGCACCTCGGCTTCCCTTGCACTGCCGAGGCCGCGGGCTCCGGCCTGCACGATGCGCCAGACATGGGGCTGCTCGGAGGCGCGGCGCATGGTGCTGGAAAATCCAAGGCGTTCGCCATAGCGTTCCTCGCGCCAGTCGATGTGGGCATCAATCTGCAGGATGGTGAACGGCGGGCTTCCAGAAAATCCGGCTATAAATGGAATGGGGGTTGAATCGTCGCCGCCAAACATCAGCGGCACGGCACCGGCCTGGAGGATTTTCCGGGTTTGCGTCTCAATCAGCTTGCGGTTGCCTTTGCCGTCTCTGGACCTGGTTGGGAGGTTGCCAAGATCGGCAATGCGGCACGTTCCATCCGCGAGGAGCGGTCCGCCGAGATCGAAATCCCAGTGGTCCAGCCATTCGGCATCGGCTTTCAGGCTGAGGCGAAACGCATCCGCCGCGGCGGCATGAATCCTGTTGTCGATTCCGGGGTAAGGCGTGCCGTGCGGTGCGCCAAAAATTGCCGCGTGAAAACCAGTTGGCGTCCGCGCGCGGGTCGTTCCCATGAATGCCGGAAGGCGAGGGGTCGTTGCCATCAGGGCAGAATGGCGCGAATTTCCCTATGCTGCAACACCCGGTGCGGGCCTGGAGGGCCTGGCGGGCCAAATGACCCGCGACGGTGGAAGCTCAAATCGCGCCGTGGTGCCGACGCCGAGCTGGCTTTCCAGTGC
>JBAVOA010000395.1:0-1873 GCA_049691635.1 Aestuariivirga sp.
AAAGGGGGCCGACCGGCTGCTGCCGGCGCGTCCCGTGGCGCCAGGACGGGGTCGCCACCCAGCGCCGAGCAGATCCGGCAGAAACTGCGCGCCACGGTTAGCCGCTCGCCGGAAGTGATGGTGAAAATCACCGGCGGCGGCAAGGGCATGCTGCATATTGCCAAGCATATGGAATACATTTCCCGCAATGGCGCGCTGCCGTTGGAAAACGAACACGGCGAAACGTATCAGGGGATGGCCGACCTGGAAGAGGCCAAAGACGATTTTCGTTTCATGTTCGAACCCTTGCCGGCAGTCAGTCACCGCAAGGAAGCCTACAATTTCGCCTTGTCCATGCCCAAAGGCACGGACCTCCCGGGGCTGAAAAACGCCGCGCGCGAGTTCGCCGCGGAAAACTTTCCTAACCACCAGTATTTTTTCGCGCTGCACGAGCCGGGCTCGGATGTGCGCGAGGATCCGTCGGACAATCCGCATGTGCATATCGTGGTCAAGATGGCATCGAAGCAGGGCGTGCGGCTCAACCTGCGCAAAGCCGACCTGCAGCGGCTGCGTGAAAGCTTTGCGCAAATGCTCATGCAGAACGGCATTCGTGCCAACGCCACCAAGCGCCAGGCGCGGGGCCAGAATGTGCGCACGCGCAAGGCGCCTATCCTTCATCTGGAACAGCAGCAGGCCGACAAGGGCAGGGCGCCACGCAACACCTTCGCCAGCGGGCCGCAGTTGCTGACGCCGCGTTCTCAGGCCACGCAAAGCCAGGTGTGGGTCAACTACGAACAGATTGCCCGTGCGTTGTCGCATTCACCTGAAGCAGCCGACCGTGAGCTGGCGGGCGGCATCGTCCAGTTCATCAAGAGCACCCCGCGCTACCAGGAACAGGTTCACGCCCGTGACATGAATCGAATGGGCGACGGAGAGAGGAAGCGCCCAGGCCAGGCGCTAGAGGCGGGGTCGCAGAAACAGCCTGATGTGGAGTTAACAAAGGGAGCGCCGAAACGCCCCAAACGGCCCAAGCGCTGAAGGCCTTAGCGGGGGCGGGACTTTGTTGGCGGCGATGGCTCGGGGGGGTGTGCGGATTGCATGGCAAGCGTTTCTTTCTGCTGGCCGGTGGTCATCCCTAGGGGACGCAGTGATGCACGGATCAGTTCAAGCAGCGTCGCCCGGTCAGTGAACGAGGCATTGGCTTTGACCACTTCCAGCATGGCGCGCTCCCCTTGCAGGTGGGGCAGGGCAAGTTGATTCACCTCGCGGTCGCGGGCGAAATACAAGCGGTCGCGCGACATGGCATCGGCGTGCGCCGTGTCCCAATCCAGTTCATAACCCGCCACGCGTGCCAGTTGGCTGGTGAACAGGCGCAAGGTGCGGCTATTGCCTTCGCGGAAGGGGTGCAAATAATCCAGTTCACGGTAGAGATTGGCCATGCGCAGGGAAAAGGCCTCGGGGTCGAGGCCTTGCAGCGCTGCGCCGCGCTTGAGGTCATCGAGCAGGGCAGGCAGCCTTGCAACGACAAGGGCCAAAGGGGCATAAAACACGGTGTGGCCACCCGGTGCGCTTTCCATGGCGCGGTGCTTGCTGTGCGCCGGCGCGTCGGGGCGGAATAGCCCCGGGTCGTGCTGGGGCGAGTCCTGGAAAATCCTGCGGTGAATTTCTTTCCGATGGGCGACGTCGAACTTTCCAGCGACTGGTTCGCGTTGCAGTTCTTCGATGCGGAAGAAACTTTGTAATTCGGCATTTTTTCCCGCGTCATCCATCTACGCAGATTGAGGGAATTTTCGATTGGCGAGGGCGAGACCGCGCTGAGTGAATTCAGCGCCCGTCATTTCCCCGTTGATATATTGCTGGTTCAGTGTTTCGACCTCATCATCCAGAATGATGC
>JBAVOA010000396.1:0-5763 GCA_049691635.1 Aestuariivirga sp.
ACGAATGAGTCCGCCCCGATGATGACCTGGTTCCGGTAATAGTCATTGAGGTCCAGTGATTCCGCTTCGATGGACAGGCCATTCACCGTGATGCCCGCAGCCGAGGCGTTCCTGCGCGCCATGTCGAGATCAATGCCGCTGTTGTCAGGCCCATCGCCTGACACATCGATCACCTTGCGCTGTCCGTCAAAGTCGTTTTGTGCAAGGAAAGCTGCAGAATCTGTAATTCCTGTTGCAATCGATGTGACGCTGGCCCGCATCCAGCGGCGCGTCAGGCTGACGCGGAAACCGAAGGCCTTGGCGTCCCTGGCGCTTTCAACGTGGATGAAGGGGAGGATCACCTGGGTTTCGCCCGGTCCGCCCCATTGGACGACGGCAATGGCCGCTCCAAAGGGCTTGAGATTGTCCACTGCCTTCAAAACATCAGAATCCCGGAACGCCAAGGCAATGCCTTCGTTCTGCAACTGGAATTCCCGCCCATCCACGCTTGCCGAACTGTCCAGCGCCAGCACTAGTTCAATGGCCACAGGGGTTTTGCTCTGGGCCAGGGCAGGGACCACCAATACGAACAGGGCAAAGAGGCTGCGCGACCCCATGCCGCGCATGAAATGACACATTGGCGCCCAAGTCTCCGGCAATCTCGCAGCCATGCGTAAACTCGTCCTCGAATTCATTGCGGCAATTGCCTTGACCCTCGGCGCCATCCTAGCACTGCCACCCGGCGTCTTGGCCAATGACGTGATGGTGATGGGGGCCTTTGCCCGCGCTTCCGCCATGCCGACGGCCAAAACCGGGGTGGTCTATATGAAACTGATGAACCAGGCGGCTGCGGCGGATCAACTTGTCGGAATCAGCACGCAGGCGGCTGCGAGTGCCGAGCTTCACCAAAGCGTGGAGGAAAACGGTGTTAACAAGATGCTGCCCGTCGCAGCCCTTGAAATTCCAGCGGGCGGCAGCGTGGAACTGAAGCCCGGCGGCTACCACGTCATGCTCATGGGATTGAAGTCTCCCCTGAAGAAAGGCGACATGGTCATGCTCCAGTTAAAATTTGAGCATGCCGGGCTGGTGGACGTGATGGCGAATGTGGGAGATGTGGCCGCCGAGCACGCTCACACCGAGGGGTCTTCCGCCAACTGAGCGTCTTCGCGCAGCGGTTTGAGCGCGCTTTCTTCTTCCCTGATCCGCCAGAACAGCAGGGCCAGGTTGATGCAGCCGAAGATGATGGCATACCACCAGTTGCCAAAGACCAGGGGCAGGATGAAGATTTCAGCTGCCACGATCATATAATTCGGATGACGGAAATACTTGTAGGGTCCGGCGCTCACCAGCTTCTCGCCGGGAACCACAATAATCCGTGTTGTCCACCGGCTGCCGAGCGCCGCGATGATCCAGCCGCGTGCCGCCTGCAGCACCAGATAGGCGAAGGCCCAGGTCCAATTCACCGCAGTGGTACTGTTCCAAGCCACATACCAGAGTCCGGCCAGCCAGATGGCGTGGAAAATGACGATGAGGGGATAGTGGCCGGAGCTGATCTCAACCCCGCCATTGGCGATCAGGCGTTTGGTGTTGCGCCGCGCAATATGGAGTTCCACAAGGCGTTGCAGGGTGACCAGGGCAAGGATCGAGAAATTTGTCCACATCGAGCTATTGTAGCATGGTCAGGAAGCCCGCTGTAAAGCCCGGTCCCAGGGCCGAGACAAAACGGCGTCCGGTAAAGTTTTCCTTCAGGCCCTCATTGAGCACGAACATGACCGTTGGCGCCGACATGTTCCCGTAGCCAGCGAGGATTTGCCGCTCGAGGCCGAGTTTGCCGCTTTCAAGTTCAAATGCCGTCTCCAACGCGGTAATGACCTTGGCCCCGCCGGGATGGAAGGAATAGGCCCCTATATGATCGAAATTCAGGTTGTGGCGGCGCAGGAACTGGTCGGCGGCCGGGCGCAACTGGCGCAATGCAAGATCGGGAATGCTGCGCGAGAAAATGGCGCTGAAACCCACATTGTCCATGCGCCAGCCCATGACATCCACCGTATCGGGCCAGGTATGTTCACCCGTGAATTCAATCTCGCCATGGGCATTCTTGCCACGTGTTGAAAAGACGGCAGCGGCCGCGCCATCGCCAAACAGTGCGGTGGCAATGATGTTGGATTTGGTCATCTCGTCCCTGCGGAAGGCAAGCGAACAAAGTTCGATGACAACCACCAGGACATTCGTGTCCGGTTGGGCCGCGGCAAGACGGGCAGCAAGCGAAAGCCCCGCAACCCCGCCGGCACAGCCAAGGCCGAACACCGGAACCCGGTTCACATCATCGCGAAACCCCAATTGGCTCATCACCCGCGCCTCAATGGTGGGCGTGGCAACCCCCGTCGACGAGATCATGACAATAGTGTCGATCTGGTCAGCCTCCAGCCCGGCCTGCTCAAGGGCGCGGCCTGAAACAATGCCGAACAGCTTCGAGGCTCCGGTGACGAAGGCTTCGGAACGTTCTGCCCAGCCCTGTTCCTCGCGGAACCAGTCATAGGAACACACGGAATAGCGCATATTGATGCCCGTATTGGCATAGACCGGCATCATCCGGTCAAAGTCCTCGCTGCGGCCACCGAAGATCTTGCCGGCTTCGGTCAAGACATCTTCGGTTCGCAGTTCATGCTCGGGAACGGCGGTGGCAAGACTCAGCAATTTGGCGCGCAAGGCAAGTATCCCTGTTTGATATTTGTATCTTAAACGCAGATCGGGTCACTTTGGTTCATTTTGGATGCGATTAAGCTTAGCCTCCCGGTGGGCGGCATAGAGGCCAGCGGCGATAATCAGCGTCATGCCGGCATAGGATATGGCGTCGGGAAATTCACCAAAAATGGCCATGCCGAGGATAATGGCGAAAATCACGTTGGAATAGCGGAACGGGGCCGTGCCCGAAAGGTCGCCCAGGCGCAGCGTCGACACCATGAACATGTAGCCCGAAGCCAGAAGCAGGGCGGCGGCGCAGAGCAACCCGAGTTGCCAGAGGGCAACGCCCTGAAACCCCTGGTAGAGCCCAAAGGCGGTGCCGCCAAGGGCCACAAAGCTGGCATTTGCAAGGGCGATGATGAACGTGGGGATGTGCGCGGCAATGCGTTTGGTGATCAGATCCCGGAAGGCCAGGGTGAAGACGATGCCGAGCGCTATAACCTCATAGACGGTGAAGGTGGAAGGCGTTGGTCTGACAATCAGCACCACGCCGATGAAGCCCGCGACGATGGCTGCGCTGCGCCGCAGGCCCACTTTCTCTTTCAGAAAAATCACTGACACCAGCACCACGGCAAGCGGCACGCTTTGCAGAATGGCGGTGAGGTTGGCAATCGGCATGTGCCGGAGGGCGGTGAGGAACATGAAGGTGCCAGCCACATCAAGCAACGAGCGGGCAATGACCTTCGGCGTGAAAGCCTGGGTTACGTTGCTCAGAACCCCCTGATGGGCGCAGATCGAAGCAATCACCAGAACCGAGAGAACCCCGCGGATGCTGATGATCTCACCTATGGGAAGCGATGTGCCGATGACCTTGATGCAAGTGTCATTGAGAATAAAGCAGGCCATGGCGGCAACCATGTAGAGGCCCGCGCGCAGCGCGTGATTCTGGGGTGGGGGGGAAGGCATTTGCCCCTTCTATAGCACGGGTGGCATGAACTCCACCTTGGCATCGTGGACACGGTTGCTCTCCTGGTGCGCCGCATAAAGCCCGGCTGCGATAATGAGAGCCATGCCGATGTAGGCGAGAAGATCGGGATATTCGCTGAACACAAATATCCCGGCGATGATGGCAAAGAGAACCTCCGCATAGCGAAACGGCGCCGTGGCGGAAAGCTCGCCAAGGCGAACCGTGGCGACAAGCAGGATGTAGCCGCAGGTAATAAAGATGCCGGCCCCAAGCAGCACGGAAAGCTGCCAGGTTTCCAGGGCCTGGAAGCCTTGCAACAGGGCAAGCCCCAGTCCGCCTACCCCGGCAAAGACGGCATTTGCCAGGGCGACAATGAGCAGGGGAACATGGGGCGGAATTTTCTTGGTGACGATATCGCGGAGCGCCACCATGGCCACGGTGCCCAGTGCGAGAAGTTCATAGATGGAGATGGTCTGCGGCGCAGGTTTCATCACCAGCATGACCCCCAGGAAGCCCACCATCACTGCCGCAAGCCGTTTAACGCCGCCCTTTTCTCTGAGAAAGACGATTGCCACAACGACAACGGCAAGCGGCACGCTCTGCATGATGGCAGCTATGATGGCGATGGGCATGTTCATCAGGACCGAAAGGAACATGAATCCTGCCAGCAGGTCGAGGAAGGAACGCAACAGCACGGGGCGTGAAAAAATCATGGGCAAATGCTGCAAGATGCCCTGCTGGGCGCAAATGATCAGGAGGAATATGCACGACAACAATCCAAGGATGGCCATGATCTGGCCGATTGGAAGCGTGTTGCCGATGACCTTTATGAAACTGTCGCCAGAGACAAAACAGGCCGTGCAGAGCACCATGTAGAGGCCGGCTTGGAGAACGTGATTCTGGCGAAAGGACATGAGCGGATGTAGCCGCAATCGCCTCTCTCCGCAAAGTGCCCGGGCGTGACGCAGCACCGCGAAATTCTCATGCCTTCTGCGCGATATCGGCGGCCGCCGCGCCGGCACCTAGCCCAGAGGCCGCCAGCGCTTCGGGTCGGACAACTCGTCCTCTGCAACGATGAGCTTTTCGTCGTCAGCCGTTTCACAATGCAGCATCCAGCGCATCGGATTATCGATCTCGCTTGATGGTGCCATTACAACATAGGTGTGGCCGGCATGCATTCCCGTCAGCTTCTTGTAGCGCGTGTTGATCATGGTCCTGTTCCCGTTGTTCTTGGGTGGCTTTTCTAACTCACCTGGATTTCAATGCTCATGATCCAGATCAACGAACGCGAAGCCGCCATAGGCCTTCGGAAACTGAAGGCGCGGCCTTGCCTATCCGCCAGTGACACTCATATGCCGCGAGACGGCGGGTTTGCTGTGGCGGCGGTCGATGATGAAGTCGTGGCCCTTGGGCTTGCGGCCGATAGCTTCGTCGATGGCGGTAATCAGAAGATCATTGCCCTCCGAGGCGCGAAGCGGCGCACGGAGGTCGGCGGCGTCCTCTTGGCCTAGGCACATATATAAGGTGCCGGTGCAGGTGAGCCGCACCCGGTTGCAGCTCTCGCAGAAATTATGGGTGAGCGGCGTGATGAAGCCAAGCCTGCCGCCGGTTTCCTTCACCCTGACATAGCGCGCAGGCCCTCCCGTCTTGTAGGGGATGTCTTCCAGAGTGAACTGGCCTATCAATTGGGCACGCACCACCGAGAGCGGCAGGTACTGGTCCGTGCGGTCACCCTCGATATCGCCCAGCGGCATGGTTTCGATCAGCGTGAGGTCCATGCCCTCATCGCCGCACCAGCGGATCATCTCGGGAATTTCCGCTTCGTTGACGCCTTTGAGGGCCACCGCATTGATCTTGATGGCGAGGCCCGCGGCCTGTGCCGCACGGATGCCTTCCTTCACCTTGGCCAGATCGCCCCAGCGGGTGATCTGCTTGAACTTGGCGTGGTCGAGCGTATCCACCGACACATTGATCCGGCGCACCCCATGGGCGGCAAGTTCATGGGCATATTTCGCCAGCTGGCTGCCATTGGTGGTGAGTGTGAGCTCTTCAAGCACGCCCGAGCGCAAATGGCGGCCAAGGCTTTCAATGAGTGTCATGATACCTTTGCGCACCAGGGGTTCGCCGCCCGT
>JBAVOA010000397.1:0-13810 GCA_049691635.1 Aestuariivirga sp.
GACTACGCCCCTGTTCCCGAAGACCTGGCTTTGGATAAAGCCCTGCTTGCGCTTCCCGGACGCAAGCTGATTTTCACCAACGGCACCGTGGCCCATGCCGAAAGCGTGCTCAAACGCTTGGGCGTCACCCGCCATTTCAACGACATCTTTGACATTGTCCATTCCGATTACATTCCGAAACCGCAGCGCGGACCTTACGAGAAATTTGTCCGGCAAACTGATATCAGGCCCGAAACCTCCGCCATGTTCGAGGACATCGCGCGCAATCTCGAGGCGCCCCACGACATGGGCATGACCACGGTTCTGGTCACCTCGGACCACAATGCCGACGCCAATATCCTGAACGGCGGGACACAGGCAGAATACGTTCACCACGTGACCGCCGATCTCGCCGGATTTCTGAAATCTGTATCCACAAAATTGCTGGGAGGGAGCGCCCCATGAAAAACATTCAAGCCATCATTGAGCAGGCCTGGGAAGAACGTGACAAGATATCCCTGAAAACCAAGGGCCCGGTGCGCAAGGCTGTGACAACCGCGCTGGCGATGCTCGATTCCGGCGAAGCCCGCGTGGCCGAAAAGGTGGCGGGCGCCAACGACAGCCAATGGGTGACCAACCAGTGGCTGAAAAAAGCCGTGCTCCTGTCCTTCCGCCTCAATGACATGGCGCTCACCGGGGGCGGCCCCGGCAAGTCCAAATGGTGGGACAAGGTGCCATCGAAATTCGAGGGCTGGACGGCCAAGGATTTCAGGGCGGGCGGTTTCCGCGCCGTACCGAACTGCATCGTGCGCCATTCCGCCTATATCGCGCCCGGCGCCATTCTCATGCCGTCCTTCGTCAATCTCGGCGCCTATGTGGACAAGGGCACCATGGTTGATACCTGGGTCACGGTGGGCTCCTGCGCCCAGATCGGCAAGAACGTCCATCTCTCCGGCGGTGTCGGCATCGGCGGCGTTCTGGAACCCATGCAGGCAGGCCCCACCATCATCGAGGACAATTGCTTCATCGGCGCCCGCTCGGAAGTCGTGGAAGGCGTGGTCGTGGGCGAAGGCTCTGTCATTTCCATGGGCGTCTTCATCGGCCAGTCCACCAAGATTATCGACCGCGCCACCGGCGAGGTTTTCATGGGCCGGGTTCCGCCCTATTCCGTCGTAGTCTCCGGCTCCTTGCCGCAGAAGCCCTACGCCGATGGTTCGCCCAGCCCGTCGCTCTACTGCGCCGTGATCGTCAAGCGCGTGGACGAGAAAACCCGCTCCAAAACCTCGATCAATGAATTGTTGAGGGATTAAGACGCCCCCTTCCGGTTTCACTGATTCTCGGTGATAAAGCCTCTCGGGGGCTTCAAAGGCGTTTCGCGCCCGGAGGGAAAAATGGATTGGAAATATCTTTTTACGAGTTTCGAAGGCCGCATCAGCCGCCAGCCGTTCTGGCTCAGCTTGCTTGCCATGATCATCGTCCAGTGGATTGTGGTGATTGTTCTGGGCTTGCTCCTGGGAACGTCCATGATGGGCGGCATGGACCCCAATATGGTGCCGGATGAGGCCGCCTCACTGGCAATGAAAGCGATGATCCCAGTCTGGATTGTGGTTCTCGTGTTTCTCTATCCATCTCTGGCTGTTTATACAAAGCGCTGGCACGATCGAGGCAAATCGGGCTGGTGGACGCTCATTTGTCTTGTGCCTGTCATAGGGGGCATCTGGATGTTGGTTGAATGCGGCTTCCTGCGTGGAACCGAGGGAGCAAACCAATACGGCAACGACCCGCTCGCCTGATTTTGGCCTGATTAACGCTGCGTCCGGCCGTTCTGGCCGGACGTATTTTTTGCCGCTATGCTAACCCCATGAAAAATACCCCGACCGATTCCGTTGCCCTCCTGCAGGACCTTGTCCGCTGCCGCTCCGTCACCCCCCACGAGGGCGGCGCACTGACCGTGCTTGAAAACCTCTTGAGCAGCCATGGCTTCGTCTGCCAGCGCCTTATCTTCAAGGACAAGGACACGCCGGATGTTGAGAATCTGTTTGCCCGGATCGGAACGGCAGAACCGCACCTGTGTTTTGCCGGCCACACCGATGTAGTACCGGTGGGCGATGAAGCCAACTGGAAACACGAGCCCTTTGCCGCCGAGATCAAGGACGGCATGCTTTTTGGCCGGGGGACCACCGATATGAAGGGCTCCGTTGCGGCCTTTGCCGCTGCGGCCATTGATTATGTGAAGCACAGCGGCAAGCCTGCGGGGTCTATCTCGTTTCTGATTACCGGCGACGAGGAAGGACCCGCCGTCAACGGCACCGTGAAGGTTCTGGAATGGATGAAGGCCAACGGCCACGTGCCCGATCACTGCCTGGTGGGCGAGCCAAGCTGCGCCGAAAAACTGGGGGATACCATCAAGATCGGCCGCCGCGGCTCCCTGAGTTTTGACGTCATCGTCGAAGGCACCCAGGGCCATGTGGCCTACCCCAGCAAAACCGACAATCCCATTCCGAAACTCGCGCGCCTCGTGGACCAAATTTCCCACGCCAGGCTTGATGACGGCAATGACCATTTCGATCCCTCAACCCTCGCGGTGACAACCTTTGATGTGGGCAATCCCGCGGGCAATATGGTGCCTGCCCGCGCCACGGCAAAATTCAATATCCGCTACAGCACCGAACATGATTACCAGTCACTGCGCGACTGGGTGGATGCCCATGTGGGAACGGTGAAGAAGGAACTCGGCGGCATTTGGACCGTCAAATCCTACGAGGGCGCGGAAGCGTTCATCACCCAGCCCGGAGCCTTTGTCGGCCTGGTACAGGACGCGGTGGAGCAGGAAACCGGACTGGTGCCCAAACTCTCGACATCGGGCGGCACCTCCGATGCCCGCTTCATCAAGAACTATTGCCCGGTCCTTGAGTTTGGTCCCACCAATGCGACCATCCACCAGGTCGACGAGCGCATATCGGTTGAAGAGCTGCGCGCCACGCAGATCATCTACGGCCGCATCATCGCTGCCTATTTCAATAATCAACCCTGACCAGATAAAGCCCTTCCGGCGGGGCCACGACACCGCAGGCCGTGCGATCTTTGGCATCAAGCGCGGCCTTCGTGTCGGCAGACGTCCATTTGTCCTCGCCCACCAGCTTCAGTGAGCCCACCATTGAGCGGACTTGGCTATGCAGAAAGGACCGCGACTCCGTGCGGATTTCGATGAACTCGCCGAAGCGGCTTACATCCAGCCGGTCAAGAGTCCGCATTGGCGATTGCGCCTGGCACTGGCTGTCGCGGAAGGTCGAGAAATCATGGTGGCCCACCAAAATCTGCGCCGCCTCATGCATGGCCCCGGCATCAAGCTCGACGGGCACAAACCACACTTGGCCCGCATCAAGGGTCGGCGGCGCGCGACGGTTGAGAATGCGGTAGAGATAGTGCCGCTTGGTGCCGGAAAAGCGTGCATTGAAATTATCAGGCACAAGTTCAACTTCCAGAACACAGACCTTGTGGGGCCGGACCCCCGCATTGATGGCATTGCGCAGAACGAAAGGATCCCATTCGCGCAGGAGATCGACATGGGCTACCTGGCCAAGGGCATGAACCCCTGAATCCGTGCGGCCAGCGCCCTGCACCTGGGTAGGCTCGCCATTGATCAGGGCAATGGCCGCAGTCAGCACCCCCTGGACGGTTCTTTGATTGAGCTGAATCTGCCAGCCATAGAATTCAGCGCCGTTGTATTCGAGTGTGAGTTTGTAGCGGGGCATCAGTTGGGCTTTGTGCCTGGGGCGATGGGAAATCCACGCAGGAATGTGGCTGCATCCATCACGCCTTTCCCTTCACGTTGAAGAAGAAGAAATTTTATTGCACCGCTGCCACACGCAAAATTTAGGGCGTCATCCATGACATGATTGACCACTTGCGCCTTGAGAACTTTCACGCGCGACCCCGCGAGGCTGCACCATGCGCCGGGAAACGGCGACAACCCATGAATGTGATTGCGCACCTCCATGGCCGATTTTGTGAAATCAATTTTCGTTTCGGCCTTGTCAATTTTCCTGGCGTAGGTGACGCCTTCGGCGGGCTGCGGCGTTCCTGCGTTTTCAGGATGCTTCAAAACGTCAATCATCAACTTCGCGCCAAGCACCGCCAATTCATCATGCAATGAGGAAGCGGTAGATTCTGGGGTGATTGGAAGGCGACCCACTTTCATCACCGGACCCGTGTCCAGCCCCAATTCCATGCGCATGATAGTAACGCCTGACTCCGTATCCCCCGCCATGATCGCGCGTTGAATGGGAGCAGCGCCACGCCAACGTGGCAGTAATGACGCATGAACATTGAAACAGCCAAACCGTGGCGCATCCAAGATCGCTTGCGGCAGGAGCAAACCATAGGCGACAACGACTGCCGCATCGGCGTTAAGATCAGCAAAGGATTTCTGCTCTTCCGTGGATTTCAGGGAAAGCGGCGTCCTGACCTGAATACGTTGTGCTGCCGCATAGTCCTGCACGGGTGAAGACCGCAAACTCTGTCCCCGCCCGGCAGGCCGTGGCGGCTGCGAATAGACGGCGGCAATCTCATGCCCCGCCGCAATAAGCGCTTTCAGCGTGACGACCGCGAAGTCGGGCGTGCCCATGAACACCAGTTTCATCGGCCTAGAGCTTTCCCAGCTTCTGCGCCTTCACGAATTTCTTGACCACCCGGTCGCGCTTCAGCTTGGAAATATAGTCGATGAACAGCACGCCATTGAGATGGTCGATTTCATGCTGGATGCAGGTGGCCAGAACACCGCTGGCGGCAAGCTGCTGGGCCTCGCCCTGCCGGTCGAGATAGCGCACGGTGACCTCTGCCGGCCGCGTCACCATTTCATAGAATTCCGGAATGGAAAGGCAGCCTTCCTCATAGTCGCTCAACGCCTCGCTGGCGGCCAGGATTTCCGGATTGGCCATGAAAAGCGGCTGGCGCTCCTCGCCGTCCTTGGAAAGATCCATGACGATGAGCCGCTGGGGCACCCCGATCTGAATGGCGGCCAGGCCAATGCCGGGCGCGTCATACATGGTTTCCAGCATGTCGTCGAACAACTTGCGGGTGGCCTTGTCCACGCCCGGAACGGGCTTGGATGTCTTCCGCAACAGCGGATCCGGCAGGGTTATGATGTCGCGCAGGCTCATGGCCCTCAGATAAGCGAGGGGGCGTTTCAGGTCAATGATGGCAGCAGCCGGATCGTCATGGCGCCAAAACCATGCTATGCTTAACGGGTTTCGCCGGTGAGGCGGATAGTCGCCCACCTTGCGCGGAATGCAAACGGGAGGACCACATGGCCAGATACATTCAATTGATGAACTGGACCGATCAGGGAGTCAAAAACGTAAAGGACAGCCCGGCCCGGTTGGACGCCGCCAAGGCGCTCGCCAAGAAAATGGGCTGCGAAGTACGTGAATTCTACATGACGGTCGGGGCCTACGACATGGTTATCACGGCCGAAGCCCCCAATGACGAAACCTTCGCAAAATTCGCCCTTACCCTGGCGATGGGAGGCAATATCCGGACCACAACCCTCAAAGCCTTCCCCGAAGATGCCTACCGTAAGATTATTGGCAGTCTGTGACAGCAGAGGCAGCGGCGGGCAAACCCCGCCCTTGCCTTTTCAGCCCAAAACACCGATATACCCCGGTGGGAGGTTGGCGGCGGACGTACCGCTCGCCAACCGGGTCAGGTCCGGAAGGAAGCAGCCCCAACGAGATCGGAACGGGTTGCCCGTCCAGCCTCCCACCTCTAATATTCTGAGCAATCATGACGGAAACACCACAGACCATGAGCGCTCAAGGCTACCGTGTTCTTGCCCGCAAATACCGCCCGCAGAACTTTGCCGACCTTATCGGCCAGGAAGCCATGGTGCGCACGCTCACCAATGCCGTGGCCGGCAATCGCATTGCCCAGGCCTATATGCTCACCGGGGTGCGGGGCATCGGCAAGACCACCACCGCCCGCTTGATCGCCCGCGCCCTGAATTACCCAGGTGCCCCCTCCATCGAAATGCCGGAGCTTACTCCCCAGTGCGAGGCCATCCTCGAGTCGCGCCACATGGATGTGATCGAGATGGATGCGGCGTCCAACACCGGCGTCGACAACATGCGCGAAATCATCGACAGCGTGCGCTATGCGCCCGTGTCTCTGCGCTACAAGATCTACATCATCGACGAAGTCCACATGCTCTCCAAGAGCGCCTTCAACGCGCTGCTGAAGACCCTTGAAGAGCCGCCGCCCCACATCAAGTTCATTTTTGCCACGACCGAAATCCGCAAAGTGCCCGTGACCATCCTTTCGCGCTGCCAGCGCTTTGACCTGAAGCGGCTTGATGCTGCACTTCTCATGAAGCATTACGCCCGCATAGCGGACCTTGAGAATGTCACCATCGACGAAGAATCGCTCCGCATGATCGCCCGCGCCTCGGAAGGCTCCGTGCGCGACGGCCTTTCCCTGCTCGACCAGGCCATTGCCTATGGCGAAGGTGCGGTGAAGGCCGCTGATGTGGCCGGCATGATGGGTCTCATCGACCGCTCGCGTATCATTGACCTGTTTGATGCGGTCATGACCGGTGATACGGCAAAAGCCATTTACGAGGTTGAAGCCCAGCATGAGGGCGGCGGCGATCCCGAGACAATCCTCAATGACCTCGCCGATTTCGTCCATTGGGTGACGCGTCTTAAAGTGGTGAAGGACAGCGCCCTGAGCGATCCGTCGCGCACCGAGGCTGAGAAGACGCGGGGCAGCGACTATGCCTCGCGCCTCGCCATGGCCCACCTCACGCGAGCCTGGCAAATGCTGCTGAAGGGCATCACCGAAGTGAGTTACGCCGCCCAGCCGCTGCTGGCTGCGGAAATGGTGCTTATTCGCCTGGCCCATGCCGCTGACGCGCCGTCCGGCGAAGATCTTTTGAAACTTGTGAAGCAGGTTCCGCCCGTTGAAAAACCCACAGCCATTGTCATGGCGCAATCCCCGAAACGCGAGCAGGCACCCGCTGAAACCGTGGGTGCGCTGGCACTGAAACCGGATCTATCGGTCCCGCAAGCGCCAACCGAGACCAGGGCCTTTTCAAGTTTTGCAGATGTACTGGCCCTTGTCATCGACAAGCGTGACGTGAAATTGAAAGGCGATCTTGAGCGCTTTGTGCGGCCCATTCGTGTGAGCCCCGGACAGATTGAGCTGTCCCTGGAGCAGGGCGCATCGCCTGGCCTTCCCGGCGAGCTCGCGCGCAAGCTGGAAGCCTGGACCGGACGCCGCTGGATGGTGCTGGTGGCCAAGGAGGGGGGCGACAGGCCCCTGGCGCTGCAAAAAAAGGATGCACGGGAATCGGCCTTCCGCGAAGCCCGCGAGGAACCTTCCGTGCAAGCGATTTTGAAGCGCTTTCCGGGCAGTGCGGTGACCGATGTGCGCGATCCCGAAACCTTGAAACCAGTGGAAGAGAGTGATGAAGAATCTCGGTGACATGATGAAACAAGTCCAGGCCATGCAGTCGCGCATGACGGACATGCAGGCCAAGCTGGACGCGGCAACGGTCACCGGCCAGTCCGGTGGCGGATTGGTGAAAGTAACTCTTACCGGCAAGGGCGCCATGACGGCTCTTCAGGTGGACTCCTCCCTGTTGAAGGAGGCGGAGAAGGAAATTCTCGAAGACCTCGTGGTGGCCGCCCACGCCGATGCCAAGGCCAAGAGCGAGGCTCTGATGGCCGAGGAAATGAAATCAGTGACCGGTGGCATGGCGCTTCCCCCAGGCATGAAGCTGCCCTTCTGACATGAAACGGACCGCCGGGGTTGAAATTGAGCGGCTCATCCAGCTGCTGGCAAAATTGCCGGGGCTGGGGCCGCGTTCTGCCCGCCGCGCGGCGCTGCACCTGATCAAGAACCGCGAAAAACTCTTGGCCCCCCTGTCACTTGCCATGGCCGAAGCCCAGGACAAGGTGACCGTCTGCAGCGAGTGCGGAAATGTCGATACGATTGACCCCTGCACCATCTGCTGCGATCCCCGCCGGGACCGGACCATTCTCTGCGTGGTGGAGGAGGTGGGCGACCTCTGGGCGCTCGAACGCGCCGGGGCCTGGACCGGCCTTTACCATGTTCTGGGCGGCACCCTGTCGGCGATGGAAGGCATCCGGCCGGAGGATCTGGCCATTAACCACCTGGTTGAGCGCGCCGCAGCCGCAGGGATGCGCGAGGTCGTCTTGGCCACCAATGCCACGGTCGAGGGCCAGACCACCGCCCACTATATCACCGAGCGCCTCAAGGGACTGGGCCTCAGCACCTCGCGCCTTGCCCATGGCGTGCCCGTAGGGGGTGAACTGGATTATCTCGACGAAGGCACCCTGACGGCCGCAATGCGTTCAAGGCGACCGTTTTAATTAACAGTCTATAAACCCTGTTGCCAAGTGCAGGCCCGTAAAACGCCGGTTTGGACCGCGGCTTGCTCCTTGTTCCCCATACCGCCGGACAGCGTTCCGGATTGAGACAAGGGAGCGAAAAGATGCAAATCCGTTCAAAACTGCAAGGCCTTGTGAAGCGCTTTGGGACATCCCAGAAGGGTTCCATTGCGGTTTTCTTTGCCATTTCGGCTGTTCCGCTCTTTTTGGCCGCTGGAACCGCTATCGATTACGTCCGCTACTTCAACGACACCACGCAATTGCAGGCGGCCCTTGACGCTGCCGCACTTGCTGCCGCATCGACGCGCGAAGCAACCGACGCGCAGCGCCTTGACCTGGCCGAGGCAACTTTTGTCATGAACCTGGAAGACGGCAGCCTTTCAGCAACGGATGTTACGCGGAGCTTCGACATTAAGGACGATACCGTAGTTGCCGCTGCAACCATGGACATGCCGACATCGCTCATGCAACTTGCAGGCTTTGAGTCCCTGAAGCTTTCATTGAAAGCGGAAGTTGCCGTTCCTGCCGACAAGAAGGCTGAGATCGCCCTGGTCCTTGATTACTCCGGCTCCATGAACGACACCATTGCCGGTGGCGTTAAGTATGTGGCCATGAAGAATGCCGCCAAGGATCTCATCAGTGATCTCGAGGCGGCAAATCCCGCGAAGGTCAAATTCGCCCTCGTGCCCTTCTCGCACCACGTCTATGGGACTTTTTCCAAGAGCCACATTCTTGGCCAGTCGGGCAGCGGCTCCTGGACCGGTTGCACCCAGGACCGCAAGTATCCCTATAACCTCACGGACGCCACCCCAATTTCAAGCGACAGCAACACAAAGTGGGGTCAGCCCCAGGCACCGGTCCATGCTTCATCGGGCTGCAGCGGTTATCCCAGCCACAATCTTGTTATGAAACCGCTGACCGATAATTTCACCGACCTGAAATCTCGTCTCGATATGATGACCCCCTATGCCTGGACCCATATTGCCCTCGGTGTGGAGTTCGGCTTTCAGATGCTGTCGGAAAATGACACCTTCGCAGATGCCGCGAATTATGATGACCATGAAACGCAAAAATTCATGGTCGTTTTGACCGACGGTTATCAAACAGAACCGGCCTTTGGCCCGGGCAGCACCCGCACCGTGGCCCAGGGCGAGTCAAACCTCGAAGCCCTCTGCACCAATGCCAAGGCCAAGGGAATTACGATGATAACAATCGCTTATGACCTTGATGATACCACAACCAGAAATCGCCTGAAAAACTGCGCCACCGACCCGGTCTCGAATTTCTTCGTGGCCACCGATACAGCCGCCGTGGCCAGCGCTTTTGACAATATCAAGACCATCATCACGGCGCAGGTCTTTATCAGCAAGTAGTCCCTTTCGGAGGCGAATCAATATAGGCTCTGGGCTTCAAACCCAGGGCCTTTTGCTTGCTTGAAACCGAATTATATCTTCCCGTGAAGCGCTTTCTGGAAGCGCAAGGTTATGACGTCAAAGCTGAAATCAGGGATTGCGATGTCTTTGCGGTCAGGGGCGACGAACCGCCCCTCATTGTTGAGCTGAAAACCGGGTTCAACCTCCAGCTCCTGTTGCAGGGCATTGACCGCCAGGCGGTCACCGACACGGTCTATCTTGCCATTCCGGAGCCGAAACGCACGCTTCCCCACGATGTCCTGCGGCTGTGCGAACGCCTGGGCCTGGGTCTTCTGGTCGTCAACAGAAATTGGGTCGAGGCCTATCTCGACCCCGGTGCCTATCAGCCCCGCAAGGCTCCCCACCGCAAAGCACTGCTGCTGCGTGAGTTTCAACGGCGCAAGGGCGATCCCAATTCCGGTGGCAGCAGCAAACGCCCGCTGGTCACGGCCTACCGTCAGGACGCCCTGCGTTGTGTGAAGTTTCTCAAGGGTTCGGGAGCCTCAAAAGTTTCCGAAATCGTGGTGCAAACCAAAGTGGAGCGCGCCGCTGCAATTCTCCAGCGCGACGCCTATGGCTGGTTCGTCAGGGAAGAACGTGGCATTTACGTCCTGTCTTCCAAGGGGGAGGCCGCACTCACCACATTTGAAGATGTTCTCGCGCTGATCTGAGTGTCGGGATACGACGAGCGGATACGCCTCTTGAGACGCCTGATGCCCCACCAGACAAAGAGCAGGATGACGGGCACCAGCGCCCAATCCGGGAAATGGACGGATTCGCCAAAGAAATGGCGTGCTGCGCCATTCACGAATATTTCCACAATGTTGAAGAGATAATAGCTGATCGCGACGACGGAAATGCCTTCAACAGTTTCCTGCAGCATCAGTTGCTGTCTGGCGCGCGACTCCATCGAGCGCAGCAGTTGTTGGTTCTGGCCCTCGAGCGCGATGTCAACGCGGGTGCGAAGCAGGTTACTGGCCCGTTCGCTGCGCCGCGCCAGGTCCGCAATGCGTTCGGCCACCGCAAAGCAGGTAGTCATCGCGGGGCTGAACCTTCGGTCGAGAAAAACCCCGATCCTCTGGTAATTGGCGGTCCGCTCCTCGCCAAGTTCCGCCACCCGCTTG
The DNA here is from genome assembly GCA_049691635.1 of Aestuariivirga sp. Taxonomy (GTDB): domain Bacteria; phylum Pseudomonadota; class Alphaproteobacteria; order Rhizobiales; family Aestuariivirgaceae; genus Aestuariivirga. Next base: position 10,924 of record JBAVOA010000397.1, read on the forward strand.
GCAACAAGCGCGCTATAGGCCCGTGCCGCCGCAAAGCGAAAGCTGCTGCGGTTGGACATTTCCTCCACATCACGTGCCGTGGTGCTGAGGCTTGCAAGCAGTCTGGCATCTTCATCAATGCCGTGGGTAGACAGCATTCCTTCAATGGTCTCCGCCAATGCTTTTTCCAGAGAGCCAAGCCGGCGTTGCAGGTCCAGAGCCAGGGGAAAGGCGAGCAGCGCCATCATCCGGTAGGTTTCAATTTCGTGGATGCGGCGTGAGACCCGGCCAAGCGACAGGGGCGTCATGCCATGATCCTGAACCAGAATGCGCGTGTAGCCGTCATCACCGATCTTGAAGTCGGTCCACACCGTGGCGCGGCCGTGGCTGACCCGCGATGCCGCCAGATCCTCGTGGCCAAAGTACTTCTTGAGAAAGGCCGCAGTGGGCTGTTTCATCTCCGAAGACAGGATTTCCGTGTGGATTGCAACCAGCCGCTTGCCCGGCAGGCCATCGATCCAGCCCAAGGGCAACAGCGCGATGGCTTCCTGCTTTTTCCGGGTGTTCTGGGCCGTCACACTGATCCGGTAGAATTCCCCGTGGCGCTCATATTTGAACAATCCGAAGGCAAGCTCCGCACTGTGGTGGCGCGCACCTTCGGCCGGGGCCTTGACCCCGAAGGCGTCGCAGAGCTTTGCCACTTGCAGGAAGGGATCGCTGTCCTCCTTCGTCAGCGTGAAGGCCAGATGGGTAATACGGGCAGGCGCCATGACCGCAAGTCCGGGCCGCCCGTGGATTTCATCGTTCAGAACGTGGCGAAACTCATGATCCTGCATTGCGTCTTCCTGTTATGGGGCCACCCCGGCATGGTCAATGCGGCGCAATGGCCGTGAAAGGGATTGACGTGCGCTGTTTTCCCGTTAGCTTCCTGAATATGGATTCAATATGAGGCGTGTGTGACGACAACCGCAGAAGTGGCAACTGCCCTAACAAGCCGCAAAGCATCAAGGCCGGTCCGGCGGCAGCAACTGATTGATGCCACCATCATGGTCCTGGCGCGCAAGGGCTATTCGGCCCTCACAGTCGCAGACGTGGCCAAGACCGCCGGACTATCTGTCGGCATCATCAATTTCCATTTTGAGAGCAAGGAAAAACTCCTGGTGGCCTGCCTCATGTACCTGGCCGAGGAATACTACCAGAATTGGCGAAACGCCTTTTCCACACCAGGGGCCTCGGTCGCCGAAAAGCTGCGGCTTGTGGTGCTCTGCGATTTCAATGACAAGATTTTCACACCGGACAAGCTGGCAGCGTGGATTGCCTTTTGGGGGGAAACCCAGGCACGGCCCTTTTACATCGAAGTATGCTCCACCTATGACAGTCAGCGTATGGAGACTGTCAGTGACCTGTGCGACCAGATCATTTGCGAAGGGGGCTATGATCTGGTGCCCAAGACAGTGACACGGGCCATTGAATCTCTTGGAGATGGATTGTGGCTCAGCGTGGTGGCGGGAAACTCCCAGGCCAGGCTCACGATTGACGCTGCCCAGGCCCGCAAGGCGCTGCAGGCCACCCTGGAAGCGTTTTTCCCGAGGCACTTCCAATCATGAGTTTTGCATTGCCGGCCGAAGCGCTGAAATGGCGGAAGAAAGTGCGTGCGTTTGTCGATCACGAACTGCAGCCGCTTGAGGCGGAAGCGGAAATGAATGAAGGGCGCATTCCCAAGGATTTGCGCAAGCGCCACGAGAAATTTGCCATTGATGCGGGCATCACGCTCATGGATACGCCGCTTTCCCTGGGCGGTCTGGCGCTGCCCCTGCTCACCCAAGTGGCCATCGTTGAACAGTTCGGACGGGTGACCAATGCGCTGGGCTGGTGCTACGGAGAAGTGCAGAGCTGGATGTTCGAAGCTTGCAATGAAGATCAGGTGAAGCGCTATATCCTGCCCACCACGCGCGGCGAAGTGCATTTGTGCTATGCCATCACCGAGGAAGACGCAGGCTCCGATACCAATGCGATCAAGACGACCGCCATTCGTCAGGGTGACCACTATCTCATTTCCGGCGAGAAATGGCATGTCACCAGCTACAATCTGGCCACCACGATGATTGTGCAGGCCAAACTGCAAAGCGGCGAGCACTGCCTGTTCTTCTGCCCCATCAATGTGCCCGGCGTCCAGGTCAAGCGCACGCCCCTCTATGCCCATACCTATGACCACCACCATCCGATCGTCACTTTCACCGATGTCAAAGTGCCAGCGGCTGACCGTATCGGTGAAGAAGGGGCAGGCATGGGGTTCACCCACGCGTGGTTCCGCCGCGAACGCCTGATGATCGCCGCCCGCTGCTGCGGGGCCATGGCGCGGCTGGTTGAGGAGGCCACCGCCTTTGCCAAGACGCGGATTGTTTCCGGCGAGCCTATTGCCAACTACCAGCTCGTCCAGGCCATGCTGGCCGATAGTGTGGTTGACCTGCAGGCCGCCCGCGTGATGACCTATGAGGCCGCCGCCGCCCATGACCGGAATGACAACCTGAAAGCCCTTCACGCCCGTTGTTCCATGGCCAAGCTGTTCGCCTCGGAAGCCGCATTCCGCGTGGCCGACCGTGCCGTCCAGATTTTCGGCGGCCGTGGCTATATGCGGGAAAACGTGGCCGAACGGTTTTTGCGCGAAATCCGGGTGGATCGCATTTGGGAAGGAACCTCGGAAATCCAGCGCCTCATCATTGCCCGGTCGCTTTTGAAAAGAGGGCTTGAGGCCACCACCGGAAACAACTAGCATTGAACGAATGTTCAATATAACGGCCTTCAAGAGCCAAAACAGGGAGTTGAAAATGAAACTGACACGCAGATCATCACTGGGTTTGATGGCAAGTGCCGCCTTGGCCATGCCCTATGTCCGAAGGGCTAGGGC
>JBAVOA010000398.1:0-4595 GCA_049691635.1 Aestuariivirga sp.
CGTGTCGGCAGCACGCAGTCAAACATGTCGATCCCGCGCGCCACTGATTCCAGTATGTCGTCCGGCGTACCGACGCCCATGAGGTAGCGCGGCTTGTCCGTGGGCAGTTCCGGGGCGGTAAATTCAATCGTTTGCAGCATCAGTTTCTGGCCCTCGCCCACTGCCAGCCCGCCAATCGCATAGCCTTCAAATCCGATCTCCCGCAGGCCTGCCGCGCTGGCGTGGCGGAGCCTCTCGTTCACCCCGCCCTGCACAATGCCAAAATTCCCCCGCCCGGGTTGGTGGCCAAAAGCCTTGCGCGACCGCAGTGCCCAGCGCAGCGAAAGCTCCATGGCCTTTTCCGCCGCTTTCTCCGTGTGCGGATATTCCAGGCATTGGTCGAGCTGCATCTGAATGTCGGAACCCAGCAGGCGCTGAATATCCATGGCGCGCTCAGGCGTAAGTTCATGCTTTCGTCCGTCGATATGAGATTGAAACGTCGCCCCCTGCTCGGTAATCTTGCGGGTTTTTGAAAGCGACATGATCTGAAAGCCGCCGCTGTCGGTCAGGATCGGCCCGTCCCATCTGATGAAATGATGCAGGCCCCCAAGCCTTGCCACTTCCTCCGCACCCGGCCGCAGCATCAGATGATAGGTGTTGCCCAGAATGATGTCGGAGCCCGCCGCCTTCACCTGATCGAGATAGAGCCCTTTCACCGTGCCCACCGTGCCCACCGGCATGAAGGCCGGCGTGCGGATATCGCCATGCAATGTGCGCACCGTGCCCAGCCGCGCCGCGCCATCCGTCTTGTGAAGTGAAAAGGAAAACTCTGTCATGATCCTTGCGGGAATAGCAGGCAGCAGTCGCCATAGGAATAGAAACGATAGTTATTGTCTATGGCATGGGCATAGGCCGCCTTCATCCGTTCAAACCCGGCAAAGGCGCAGACCAGCATGAACAGCGTCGAACGCGGCAGATGGAAATTGGTGACCAGCACATCAACGGTCGAAAACCGGTACCCCGGCGTTATGAAAATATCCGTGGTCCCGCTGAAGGGCGCAAGCTTCGAACTCTCTAGCAAACGCATCGATGTGGTCCCCACCGCCACAACGCGCCCGCCCTTCTGCCGCGCAGCCTTCAGCCGCTCCACCGTTCCAACTGAAACCTCGCCCCACTCCGCATGCATCTTGTGGTCGCGCGTATCTTCCGCCTTCACCGGCAAGAAGGTCCCTGCCCCCACATGCAAAGTAACAAATTCTGTTGTAATTCCAGCTGCTTCCAGCTTCTTCATGAGACTCTGTGTGAAGTGCAGCCCGGCCGTTGGTGCAGCCACCGCCCCGGTCCGTTCGGCAAACATGGTTTGATAATCCGTGGCATCCCGCGCGTCAGTCGCCCGCTTGCCTGCGATATAAGGTGGCAGGGGCATCCGCCCCACCGCTTCAATCGCCTCATCCAAGACCGGTCCGTTGAAATCAAAGGCCAGGGTAATCTCTCCCGCTTCGCCCTTGGCTTCCACCGTCGCGTCAACCTCGCCCAGAAGGCACACCCTGCCTTCGACCCCGAAGCGCAGGCGGTCGCCCACCTGCAATTTCTTGCCGGGCTTGGCAAAGGCCTTCCACCGTGCGCCATCAACCCGCATATGCAGAAGCACTTCAATTTTCGGCGTCGCCGCGCCCCGTCCGATACGAACACCGCTCAGTGCTGCCGGAATGACCTTCGTGTTATTGAACACCAGTACATCGCCCCGGCGAAGCTGCGACGGCAAATCACCAACTGTGAAATCACCAAGCCCCTCGCCCACCACCAGTAATTTTGCAGCCTCACGTGGAACCACCGGGCGCAAGGCAATGCGCTCCGGCGGAAGTTCGAAATCAAAGTCAGAGGTCAGCACGGCCGTAACGTGGCCTTACTTCGCGTCCGCAGCAACCTGCATCTTGACGATCTTGTCGGGATTGCTCACCGGCTCGCCGCGCTTCAGGCCGTCCACAAGCTCCATGCCCGAGGTCACCCGTCCCCAGACCGTGTACTGGTTGTCAAGGAAGGAGGCGTCGTCAAACACGATGAAAAACTGGCTGTTGGCCGAGTTAGGATTGCCCGAACGCGCCATCGAGCAGATGCCGCGCACATGGGGCTCCTTGGAGAACTCAGCCTTGAGGTCCGGCTTCTTCGAGCCGCCCATGCCGGTGCCCGTGGGATCGCCGCCCTGGGCCATGAAGCCTTCGATCACGCGGTGAAACACCACGCCATCATAAAAGCCTTCCCGTGCCAGCTCCTTGATGCGCGCCACATGGCCAGGCGCCAGCTTCGGCAGCAGTTCAATCACCACCCGGCCCTTGGCCAGATCCATGTGAAGGGTGTTTTCGAGATCAGCCATTATTGCACAGTAACCTTTACCATCTTGTCGGGAGTTGAAGGGGGCTCGCCCCGTTCAAGCCGGTCAACGCAGAACATGCCCTCCTCGTCCACCTTGCCGAATACCGTATAGTTGCCGTCGAGGAATCCGCCATCGGCGAACATGATGAAGAACTGGCTGTTGGCGGAGTCCGGATCATTGGAGCGCGCCATGCCCACCGTTCCCCGGCCAAAATGCTCCTTGCTGAATTCAGCCTTGACATTGGGCTCTTCCGAGCCACCTGTGCCGGTGCCGGTAGGATCGCCAGTCTGGGCCATGAAGCCATCAATCACCCGGTGAAAAACGATACCGTTATAAAACCCGGCCGCCGCGAGCTTGGTGACCTGCGCCACATGGGCAGGCGCCAGATCGGGCCGCAGCGTGATGGTGAAGCTGCACTTCTTGCTGGTTTCAACCGTGATTTTTTCTGCAGCCATGGCAGGAGCTGCCATCAAAAAAGCCGCCATGGCACACATGCCAAGTCTCTTCATTCTCTATCTCCGGGGTTAAAGGTTAACGGGAATCGAACGTCGGATAGGGCCAGATATCGCCTGAATTGAGGCCGCGCAAGGGCTCAATTCTTGAGCGCAGTGGCCATGGCGGCTTGCGCTTCCCTGGGCACAAACAATGAAATGTCGCCCCCCATCTTGGCAATCTGCTTGACGAGTGACGAGGCGATCATGCGGGTGGCGGGCGATGCCGCGAGAAACACCGTTTCAATGTCCGGCGCCAGCGCCCCGTTCATCTGCCCCATGTGAACCTCATAGTCAAAATCGGTCGCATCTCTCAGTCCGCGCACAACCACGCCCGCATGGGCGCGGCGCGCCGCATCAACGGTCAGGTCGGCATAGCTTACGATGCTGATTTTCACACCTGTATGGTCGGCAATCGGCTTGGTCACAGCCTCCAAAACGGCAATACGGGTTGCCTCCCCCAGCAGGGCCTGTTTGCCCCCATGGGTGCCAACACCGATGACCAGCTTGTCCACCAGCCTTGCAGCCCGAGCAATAACGTCAAGGTGGCCATAGGTGACGGGGTCGAATGAGCCGGGATAAAAACCTGTGCGTGCCATGGGAATACACTAACCGCTTCATGCTGCTGCCGCAACCTGTCAGCAGATGACAGCAAGATGCAGGGCCGGCAGCAACGAGGAAAATTAGCCATGACCGACGAAAATCCAGCCATCATCTCGCATATTTCGCTCGGAACCAACCACTTTTCGGCGGCCCGCGCTTTCTACGAGAGGGTACTGCGCACATTGGGATGCCGGATCATCCTGGAGCATCGCGGGGCAGTAGCTTTCGGCCGGGCCTATCCGGAATTCTGGATTCAGACACCATTTGATGGCGCCGCCGCTTCCTGTGGCAACGGCGTACATGTTGGCTTCCAAGCACAATCCAGGGTGGACGTGGATGCATTTTTCAAGGAAGCATTGGCAGCGGGCGCGACCGAAAACGGAGAGCCCGGCCACCGTCACGACTATGGCGAGCCCTACTATGGTTGCTTCGTTCGTGATCTCGATGGCAACAAAATCGAGGCCGCCTTTTGGGACATGGACCTAGCGAGAGCGCTCGGAATGACTTGAAAATTAGCGCCCTCGCAGCGCCATCCATATGCCGCCAGCGGTCAGGCAAATGCCGCTGGCAATCTCAATGGCCCGGATGCGCGAGCGTGAAAGCCAGGCACCCGCCTTCCCCGCCAGAAGCGCATAAAGCGTATCGCCAGCCCCGGCGATCACCATGAAGGTGAGGCCAAGCAGAAGCGTCTGCTGCATCATGTTGCCGTCATTGGAAAGAAACGGCGGAATCAGCGCGCCGAATAAAACCAGCATCTTGGGGTTGGAGATGATCACCACAAAGCCCTGCAGGAAGAAACTGCCCCTTGGACGGGCGCGGTCGACAGCCACTGCCAAATCCCCCTTGGACATGAACATCTTGATGCCAAGCCAGACAAGGTAGATGGCGCCGGCCCAGCGCAGGACATCAAACCAGGTTCCCATGATCTTGATCGCGGCGCCCAGGCCAAGTGCGGCAATACCCAGCCAGATGACAAAGCCAACCTGGGTCCCCGCCACATTCATGAGTCCAGCCCGCGTTCCGAAACGCAGGCTGTTGGCGATGATCACAGTCACCGTCGGCCCCGGAACCAAAGCCAGCGCCATCGCCGCGACGCAAAAGGCAAAATAGGATTCATAGGGCATGGAAAAACATCCTCAATTCTTCGC
>JBAVOA010000399.1:0-7581 GCA_049691635.1 Aestuariivirga sp.
GGCCAAAGCCCATGAGCCGGATATGCGAGCTCTTGTCTTTCACCTTTTCAATGAAGGCGGGAATCTTGTCGACCGTGCCGATTTCACCCAGCATGTTGAGGGCGGCCTCATTGGCCCCGCCATGGGCCGGACCCCACAGGCAGGCAATGCCTGCTGCGATGCAGGCGAAGGGATTGGCCCCCGAGGAACCGGCAAGCCGGACAGTTGACGTCGAGGCATTCTGCTCATGGTCCGCATGCAGGATGAAAATGCGGTCCATGGCGCGCGCCAGGATAGGGTTCACCTTGTACTCCTCGCACGGCACGGCAAAGCACATGTGCAGGAAGTTGGCCGCATAGGACAATTCATTGCGCGGATAAACGAAGGGCTGTCCGATGTGATACTTGTAGGCCATGGCCGCAATTGTCGGCAGCTTGGCAATCATCCGGTGCGAGGCGATTTCGCGCTGGCGCGGATCGTTGATGTCGGTTGAGTCATGATAGAAAGCCGACATGGCGCCGACGACCGCCACCATCACCGCCATCGGATGGGCGTCGCGGCGGAAACCCTGGAAAAAGCGGGCCATCTGCTCGTGGATCATCGTGTGATGGGTAATCGCGTGCTCAAAGCTGCGGCGTTGCGCCTGGTTGGGCAGTTCGCCATAATAGAGCAAATAGCAGGTTTCGATGAAATCGCCATTCTCCGCAAGCTGGTCGATGGGATAGCCACGGTGCAGGAGAATTCCTTCGTCGCCGTCGATATAGGTGATCTTGGATTCGCAGGCCGCAGTGGAGGTAAACCCGGGATCGAAGGTAAATATTTTTGCCTCCGAATAGAGTTTACTGATGTCGATCACGTCGGGCCCAAGTGCCCCTTTGATCCCCGGCAAGTCATAGGTTTTTCCCTGGTAGGAAAGCTTGGCCGAATTTACTGCGTCGGACATTAAGGGCCTCTCCACTCTGTGTTATCGAAGCTTATTGCAGTGCAACAAGAAGGTCAATTCAACAGATCGTTGATGCGCGACATTGATTCTTCTCGTCCCAGAACCTCCAGCACATCGAAGATAGGCGGTGAAGTGGACGTTCCTGTAAGGCTAGCCCGTAAAGGTTGCGCCAACTTGCCCAGCTTCGTGCCGCTTCGCTCGGCAAAGGCCTTGACCGCCGCTTCCAGAACCGGGGCTTTCCATTCAGCACAAGCCGCCAGAACCGGCACCAGATCCTGCAACGCAATCTTGCCGCCATCCGCCATGATCTGCCTGGCCTTCTCGTCCATTTGAAGTGGCCGGGAGGCAAACAGGAAGGCTGCGCCCACCTTCAGTTCAACCAGCGTCTTGGCCCGCTCCTTGAGGCCGGCCATGGCCCTGCGCAACTGCCCCCGCTTGGTCTCGTCAAGCTTTGCCAAAAGGTCGCCGCCGCCTTCGGTGTAAGGCAGAAATGCGATCAATTCCGTGAGCAATGAATCGTCATCCAAGTGGCGGATGTAATGGCCATTGAGGTTCTCAAGCTTGGCAAAGTCAAACCGCGCCGGCGACTTTCCAATATTGCCAAGTTCAAACCATGCCACCAACTGCTCGGTCGAAAAAATTTCATCGTCCCCATGGCTCCACCCCAGCCGGGCAAGATAGTTGCGTAAGGCCGCAGGCAGGTAGCCCATGGTCCGGTAGGCCTCGACACCCAGCGCTCCATGGCGCTTGGAAAGCTTGGCCCCGTCGGGCCCATGGATCAGCGGTACATGGGTCATGTTCGGCACCGTCCAGCCCATGGCGAGATAAATCAGTGTCTGCCGCGCTGCATTGGTGAGATGGTCAACCCCGCGCACAATATGGGTCACTCCCATGTCATGATCGTCAACCACCACGGAAAGATTATAGGTGGGATTGCCGTCAGAGCGCAGGATGATGAGATCATCGAGCTCTTTGTTGGCGAAGACCACGCGGCCCTGCGCGTTGTCATGAATGACCGTTTCACCCTCTTGCGGCGACTTGAAACGGATGACCGGCTTGATCCCGGCTGGCGCTTCGCTGGCATCCCGGTTTCGCCAGGTGCCATCATAGCGGATCGGACGCTTCTCGGCTTCTGCCTTGGCCCGCATGGCCTCAAGTTCCTGCGGGCTGCAATAGCAGTGATAGGCATGACCAGAGGCCAAGAGCATCTCTGCCACTTCACGGTGGCGGCCGGCGCGGGCATGCTGCGAAACTGCATCGCTATCCCATGTCAACCCGAGCCAGGTCATTCCCTCAAGGATCGCCGTGATGGCCCCGTCAGTTGAACGCTCGCGGTCCGTATCCTCGATACGAAGCAGCATCTTGCCGCCCACATGCTTGGCATAGGCCCAGTTGAACAGGGCAGTGCGGGCCCCGCCAATGTGCAGATAGCCGGTGGGGGAAGGGGCAAAGCGAGTAACGACGGGCAATGACATGAACACCGTTTTCCTTGTAGGCTGGTGGTGGGGGTATGAATTCAGGCAAATAGCACAAGCTCTTGGGGCGCGTAAGAGGGCGGTAACGTGGCGGACGGTCTGCAGCAGTTCTGGGAAGCGCAGCGCGGTGCTGCTGTTCTGTGGAGCCCGGTTGCCCTCACCTTCGGCATCTGGGCCTATTTTGCGCTGCCCCGGGAACCCCCGCTGATCTTGACAGCCGCTTTCATGCTGTTGGCCGCCGTGCTTTTCTGGATGGCGCGCACGCGGACCTCCATGTTGCTCATCGCCTTATTCCTGTGTGGATTTGCGCTGGCGAACATCCGGGCTGAAATCGTCGCAACCCCACTTCTGAAGGCAACCACGGGCGAGATCATTGTGAATGGCACCGTGCGGGAAGTCGAGCATGCGTCGGCAAGGCGCCGCACGATCATTCTCCAGCCGCAGGAAATCGAGGGCATGGCAACCGCCCAGATACCGCTCCGTTTGCGCCTGTCGAATTCCGTCAAGAATGGTGAACCGCCAATCGGCAGCAGAATTGCCTTCAAGGCAAGGCTTGCCCCAATCCCGTCGCCAACGCTTCCGGGCGGTTTTGACTACGGGCGGCAGCTTTACTTCAGCAGCGTCGGTGGAACGGGTCGGATCACGTCAAAAATTGACACCCTCGGCAACACCGCCTCCGCGCCTATTTGGCTCTCAGGCCTGTTGACCAACTTGCGCCAGAACATCGGCAATCGCATTCGCCAGAATCTGCAGGAGCCCATCGCCTCATTCGCCGAAGCGATGATCACCGGGGAACGCGGCACCATTCCCAAGGACATCAACAAAAGCCTTCAGATATCGGGGCTTGCACATATCCTTTCAATTTCCGGACTGCATATGTCCCTGGCGGCCGGCGGCATCTTCTGGATTGTCAGGGCCTTTCTGGCACTCTTTCCCGCCCTTGCCCAGCATTGGCCGATCAAGAAATGGGCCGCAGGCGCCGCGTTGGTTTTTGGTTTTGCCTACATGCTCCTGGCGGGGTCGGGCGCTGCCACCCAGCGGTCCTACATCATGCTTGCGGTGGTTTTTCTGGCCATCATCGTTGACCGGCCGGCCATTTCCCTGTGGAATTTGGCACTGGCCGCCTTGCTTATTCTCATCCTGCAACCGGAGTCAGCCATTCAGGCAAGTTTCCAGATGTCCTTCATGGCCGTCATGGGGCTCGCGGCTTTCTTCGAATACTGGAACCGGCCCAAGCCGGACGAGGACTATCGTGTGGAAAGCAGAACAACTTACTACATCCGAAAAACCTGCAAGATCGCATTGGCTTCAATCTTGACCACGCTTGTGGCAGGCAGTTTTTCCTCAATTCCGGCAGCCTATCACTTCGGCAGGCTTGCGCCTTACGGGGTTCTGGCCAATGGACTGGCAATCCCGGTCATAAGTCTCATGGTTATGCCCTTTGCCGTTCTGAGCGTGGCGTTGATGCCATTGGGATTGGAGGCCTGGCCGCTGAAGGTACTCGGCAAAGGGCTGGAAGTAGTCCTTTCCATTTCGAATGGCGTCGCAGATCTGCCTGGTGCTCAACGCGTCATTCCGCAGCTGCCCTTGGGAAGCGCCATCATGCTGGCATTGGGAGCATCAGTATTGTGCCTGTCGGTCCGGAAGGCGAAATATGTGGGCCTTGCCCTCTTGTTCCTCGCATTTGTCATGACAGGTTTCAACAGTTTTCCGGATATTCTGATTGAGCGAACTGCGGCAAATGTTGCGTTTCGAAATACCAATGGCGAACTGGTATTTGCCAAGCCGCACCGGGGCCGCTTTGCGGCAGAAAAGTGGCTGCAGACCAATGGCGAGGAAGTCACCTTCAAGGATGCGGCGGCCCGGCCCGGATGGACCTGCGATGGCCGCGCCTGCCGAGCCGAAATCAGGGGTAAAGTTGTCGGCTATTTCGTCGAAGGGGAGGGCGATCTTCCCTCCTGTGCGGGTTTGGATATCCTCATAGCGGCCTATCCCCTGCGCGACACCTGCAGGTCCGTGGCAACGCGCATAGATCGCTTCGATGTCTGGCGCATGGGCTCCCATGCGATTGCAATCGATGGGAGCAATCTTGCAATTTTTACCGCGCGTGGGAAAAGCGGAACCCGACCGTGGGTTGTGGCGCCGGAACCGCGCCGGAAAGCGGTCCTGCCGCGCTAACGCGGCGCTTCGACACATTCACCTTTTGCCTGTCACGGTCCAATTCCAGCACCATGACATCAAATATGAAAAAATCAGGCATTACGGAACTGCGCCTCGAAATCGACGCCGTTGATGAAAAGCTCATCAGGCTTCTGGCCGAGCGTCAGCGATTGGTGGAAACCATCATCACGGTCAAGCACAAGGAAGGCATGCCTGCCCGCATTCCAGCCCGCGTTGATTATGTGATTGACCGCGCCCACCGCCTTGATCCGGCCCTTGCCGAGGCGATCTGGACGGAAATGGTGGAGTGGTTCGTGGCCCATGAGGAACGCGTCCTGGATATGAAGCAATAGATCCAGGAACTACCCGCAAATCGCCTTCAAGTCCTGCCATTGGCCGTCCGTCAAGGGAGCTTTGAGCGGCTCGTTTGCCGGTAGCGGCTTGATCAGGTCGATGCGCTCGGTTGTAACCGGATGGGTGGAAAACACTGTTCCAAGCCTCGTCAAGGCCCCGCCTGTTGATTTGCCTTCATCCGCCAGAATCTTCTCAAAGAAGTGTTTCAATCCCAGGGGATCAACATGGGCCGCGCTGAGCGTCGCCACCGCATAGGCGTCGGCTTCGCGCTCCGCGTCACGGCTGGATTTCAGAATGGCGGCCAGCCCTGCAAGTGAACTGGCGTTGTTTCCCCCCGACGTGCCTGTGGCAACACTCAGCAAGACCTGCATGCCCGCAACGCGGACCATTTGGGCTTCCGGATGATGGTGGGCAACATGGCCGATCTCGTGGGCCAGAACACCCGCCACTTCTTTCGGTTCGGCCGCAGCGTTCAGGAGTCCGCGCGTGAGAACAATGTTTCCTCCCGGAAGCGCAAAGGCATTGACGATGGGAATGTCGTAGACCCGCACCCGCAGCGGCGGCATATCTGGATTTCCCTCGGCTAGGGTTGCCAGCAATGCGGCAATGGACCTCTCTCCTGCCGCTGTCTGGCAGTTCCTGGCCCCCGCAACGAGTGAGGCCTCCATCTGGTCACCGACGCGCTTGCTCCACGCATCGGGCAGGAGCACCGCGAGTCTCTGGGGGGCGAAATTGAGTGTGAGGTAAACAAGGGCAGCCAGAACCGCAAGGCCACTGCCGATCCACATGAACAATCGCTTGGCGTGTCCGGAATTGAACCCGCCTGCGAGGTGCGGCGCGGCAATAAGGAGTTGCCGGCTGAAATCATCGTTGCGCAGGCTGAGTCGCGTACCCGCGTGGCTGCTGTGAGACAATCTCAGGAGTCGGCCTAGCTGCGGAGGCTCTGTTGCTGTGAGGCCGGAAAGACTCCAGTCTTGCGCGGGAACGCCGTCACCAGAAAAATGCAGCCCCGAAGTTTCAAGGCTCACAACGACGCGATTGTCCCTGGCCGTTTCTCCATCAAAATAAACGGCCTCAACCGCCATCAGACAACACCGAGGTCAAACGCATCAGCGAGGCCTTCGCCGGACCGGTCCAACGCGGCCTGTGACTGGGCGATCCGGGCGACATCGATTGTTCCGATGACTTCCATGCGGTCGCACATGTAGCAGATCAGGCGCTGCTGGATGAAGGGCCGCCCAATGCCAAGGGTGAAAACCAGGATGAGCAGATTGACCACAACGAGCGAGATCAGGCTGCCCGCCGTTGCATTCAACTTGAACGTGGCATCTCCAGCGCGTGTATAACTGGCAAACGTGGCAAGCTCCTTTGCCGAGTAGATCGCCCACAACATGGGAACAACCAGGAATATAGCCAGGAACGACACGACGAGAACCCCGATGACGGTACCGGCCGTCCACATCTGCTCGGGCGTGGGCTTTGCGTCGGGCTTGGCGATTTCATCGAAGATCTTCTGAACTTCCGGCCCAAAGAGAGCCACCATTTCTGCGCCGAACACAACAGCAAAGGCGATTACCGCAACGAGGGATAGAAACCAGCACAAGGCATAGGTCGGATAGAGCGGACCGGCACGCCCCTTGAATTTGAACGCCAGATCGCCAAAGCGCATATCGCCAATAATCTGCTCCTGCAGGGCCGTATTCAATACAGGCGTTGTCCAGCCAAGCGATATGCCGCGCGCCAGGGTCGCGCCGAAATAGGTGAGGCTATAGACCATCGATGACCCCACCAGTGTGCCGCGGATGCCGCGCCACAGGGTGCGTGAAAGCTGGTAGCGTCGTGCCCGGTAAAGCGCCGCCCCCCAGAGCACGAAAATTGCAAGATAGAGGAGAGTATAAACGGCAAACAGGGCGGGATGCTCAGGGCCAAAGGCAATGTTGATAAAGGTTACAAGCAGCACAAACGGCAGCACGAAAATCCCAAATACGATGAGGGCGCCTCTGAATATCTCAATTCCGCGCCCGGTATATTCCAGGGGCTGGCCATTGATGTGAACACAGCTCCAGATATGCTTGCGCACATTTGTTTTGGCCCAGAATCGGTAGATTGAGAGCGTAATGACGTTCAACAGGAAGTTGACAATGGCGAGTCGCCCCAATCCCGCGCGGGGAACATATTCAAGGCGAATCTGTTCACCGTCAATTTTAAGAGAATCTGACATAGTTGCTAATCTGCCACGCCTTGGCGCAATCGAAAACACCCATTATTGCTTATAAAAATGGGACTTTGGCTGATTTGTTGCCGAAATGCCACACGACTTTGAATTGTGCAGCTGCCGTAATTTTGCGCCACAATGAACCTTTCATCTGCCCAAATTGCCCCTTAGCGTGGCAGTTCACAGGAGCTGAGACCTGTGGAATCAGAGCTTACGGGGCTTCTGGGAAATATTGGGCGGGGTTGCTCTCGATTGCCAGGAAATTGGTGGTCGGGAAGTAAGGCCGCCGTTTGTTTGAGAAGGAAGGACTGAAAGCTGTGCCGTCGTTATCAAGAACAACACAAAGACGCTGACACAGGACACGATCATGGACGCAACCGTCATTTCAAAATCCCGGCTTCCGAGCAGGCATGTAACCGTTGGCCCCCAGCGGGCTCCGCATCGCTCCTATCTCT
>JBAVOA010000400.1:0-1991 GCA_049691635.1 Aestuariivirga sp.
GGTGTCGGAAGGCACCTTGGGGGCTGAGAAGTGTGTCGTTCTGAAGCCTCTGACCTTCATGAATGAATCGGGCCAGGCGGTGGGCGAAGCCATGCGTTTTCTCAATCTGGAGTCCGACAAGGTCATCGTCATCTATGACGAGATTGACCTTCTGGCGGGCAAGGTCCGGGTGAAACTGGGGGGAGGCGCGGCGGGCCATAACGGTATCCGCTCGATCTCGGCCCATATCAGCCCGCATTATACGCGGGTGCGTTTGGGGGTCGGCCATCCGGGCGACAAGAACCTGGTCCATCCCCATGTGCTCAGCGATTTTGCCAAGGCGGACAAGGTTTGGCTCCTGCCTTTGCTCGATGCGGTTGCGGACTATGCGCCCCTGCTGGTTGAAGGCGGGGAAGCAACATTTCAAAACAAGGTGCATCTGGCGCTCGCTCCAGCGCCGGAAAAGGATTAGATTTCATGGGTTTCAAATGCGGCATCGTTGGCCTTCCCAACGTGGGAAAATCAACGCTTTTCAACGCGCTCACGCAAACTTCGGCGGCGCAGGCGGCGAATTATCCGTTCTGCACCATCGAGCCCAATGTGGGCGATGTGGGCGTGCCCGATCCCCGGCTGGATGATTTGGCGAAGATCGCGGGCAGCGCCCAGATCATCCCCACGCGCCTGACCTTCGTGGATATAGCAGGCCTCGTCAAAGGCGCTTCCAAGGGCGAAGGCCTGGGCAACCAGTTCCTCGCCAATATCCGCGAAACCGATGCCATCGCCCATGTGGTGCGCTGCTTTGAGGACGGCGACATCACCCATGTTTCGGGCAAGATCGATCCCATCGCCGACATCGAAACGATCGAGACCGAACTGATGCTGGCCGACATGGATTCCCTCGAAAAACGTGTGGTCAGCATTGAGAAAAAAGGCAAGCAGGGCGACAAGGAAGCCAAGGAAATGGCCGACCTGATGAACCGCGCCCTGGTGCTGCTGCGCGAAGGCAAGCCTGCCCGCCTGGTCGAGCGTACGTCGGACGAAGAAAAAATGTTCCGCGGCCTCGGACTCCTTTCTTCCAAGCCCGTGCTTTACGTCTGCAATGTCGAAGAAGCCTCAGCTGACAAGGGCAATGAGTTTTCGCAGCAGGTCTATGCGCGCGCCAAAGAAGAGAATGCTGTCGCCGTTGTGGTCTCCGCGAAGATCGAAAGCGAAATCGCGATTTTGCCGCTGGCCGACCAGAAGGATTACCTCGATGCCGTAGGCCTCGAGGAACCGGGCCTCAACCGTGTCATTCGCGCAGGCTATGACCTGTTGCACCTCGTCACCTACTTCACCGTAGGCCCCAAGGAAGCCCGGGCCTGGACCATCACCAAGGGCACCAAGGCTCCTGCTGCTGCCGGTGTCATCCATACGGATTTTGAAAAGGGCTTCATCCGCTCGGAAACCATCGGCTATGCGGATTATGTCAAGAACAATGGCGAAGCAGGCGCCAAGGAAGCTGGCAAATTCCGTCTTGAGGGAAAGGAATATGTCGTGCTTGACGGCGACGTGATGCATTTCCGTTTCGCGAACTAGCCATGGCCGAACTCCTGTATTTTGAAGACTTTGCAGTGGGGCAGGTGATCGGCCTTGGCGCGTATCCGGTAACGGCTGCGGAAATCATCGCGTTTGCCAGTGAATTTGACCCCCAGCCGTTTCATCTCGACGAAGCGGCGGGAAAATCTTCCATTCTTGGCGGACTTGCCGCCAGCGGCTGGCATGTCTGCTCAATGCTGATGCGCATGATGGCCGATTCCTGGCTCAACAAATCAGCCAGCATGGGTTCGAATGGCGTTTCAGAGGTCAAATGGCTTAAGCCAGTCCTCGCTGGAGAGGTTCTTTCGGGCACGGCCACCATTGTCTCAAAGCGGGTTTCTTCCAAGCGTCCGGAGATGGGTATTTTTGAGTGCCTGTTTGAGCTCTTCAACGAGGCGGGCGAGAAGAAGACCGAAATGACAGCAGTTGTCTTTATG
>JBAVOA010000401.1:0-1837 GCA_049691635.1 Aestuariivirga sp.
GGATTTCATGCGGGTCATGCGGTTCTCCAAATCCTGGTAAACCGCCGGTGAATTTTTTGTCGTAAACAATTCGTCAAGGGTGGGAGAAAAGCCTTGTTCTATTGGCTTTTTCCGTAGACCAGCCACACCTGCAGGTTGGTCCATTGGAAATTTCTTAAGCTTGTCGCTTAACCCCGCATTGGTGCGCCGGAGTCAAGATCGCACCAACGCCACACTGTCCAGTGCCGGCAAAACAGAAAATGATGGGGATAAAAATGGGACGTCAAATGACAAGCGAAGAAGCGGAAATCTCGATCACCGCCGCAACCGCCGAAGACCTGCTCGAGATCGGCATGAAATACTGCATCGGCCGCGAGGTATCTCTAAATCTTGTTGCCGCTCACAAATGGTTCAACCTCGCTGCCCTCAAAGGCAGTGAAAGCGCCAAGCAGTACCGCTGTGAGATTTCACGCGAAATGAGTCCAGCCGATGTGGCCGACGCCCAGCGCCAGGCGCGCGCTTGCCTGACGCTGCACTAATCAGAAATTTTGCAAACCGGGAAAAGATTCGCGCACCCAATGCCTACGCGGACCAATTTTCATAAGCCTGTCAGTCGTTGAACTGAACCTCGTCCACCAGCTTGGCTGCGGCCTTCTGATACTTGGCGATCTCCGCCACGTTCAACGTGTCAGGAGTGAAGGCTCCCCAGTCCTGGACTATTTTTGAGGCGGGCACCGCGGGGTTCACCGGATATTCAAAATTGCTGCTGGCATAAAGCTTCTGGGCTTCATCACTTGCCAGGAATACCATCAGCTTCAGGGCATTGGCTTTGTTGGGTGCATTTTTGGCCAGCAGCATGCCCGAAACATTCACATGGGTGCCCATGTCAGCCGACGCGGGGAAAATGATGCGTGCCGCGTTGGCCCATTCCTTCTGTTGGGGGTCCGCGTCATTGGTCATCATCTTGCCCATGTAATAGGTGTTGGCGATGGCAATGTCGCACTCTCCGGCGAGCACGCTTTTGGCCTGGGAAACATCGTTGCCACTGGGCTTGATCGCTAGATTTGCTTTAAGGCCGGCAAGCCATACCTTGGCCGCGGCCTCGCCCTTGTGGGCGATCATTGCCCCGATGAGCCCAAGGTTATAGGGATGATTGCCAGCCCGGAGACAGATCTTGCCCTTCCATTTGGGATCGGCGAGTTCCTCATAGCTGAACTGGTTCTGTTTCACCCGGTCCTTTGACGCGTAAACCACGCGCGCCCGCATGGTGAGGCCAAACCATTGATTGTCCGCGGCACGAAGGCCTACCGGAATCCTGTCGAGAATTGCGGGCAATTCCACCGGCTGGGCAAGGCCCTTGTTTGCAGCTTCGACAAGTCTGCCGACATCTGCCGTCATCAGGAGATCAGCCGGGCTCAGCGGGCCTTCCTGTTCCAGGCGCTCGATAAGGCCATTTTCAGCAAAAATGGTCCGCACCGAAATTCCCGTATCCCTGGTGAAAAGTTCGAACAGGGGATTGATGAGGGCCGGTTGCCGGTAGGAGTAGACATTCACCGTTTGAGCCGCCAGCGCCGGGGCTTGAAGGGCAGCAAGAACTATTATTGCAAGGAGGTTGCGACGAGAGAAAATCATGAGAACCTGCTCCAGGAGACGTCCATTGGCAGGATTAGCACCGCCGAAGAGGGAGTCAAGAATAAACCTACTAAATTACTCGGATTTAATGATTGCGGACTCACTGCCGAAAGAGCTGGACGGTTTATCACTCTTGCTTGCATCATCATTCAAATCACGGCAAAAGCCCGAAGTAACGGAGACGTGGCCGAGTGGCTGAAGGCAACGGTTTGCTAAATCGTCATAC
>JBAVOA010000402.1:0-7377 GCA_049691635.1 Aestuariivirga sp.
ACCCGCAAGGTTGGGCGTTCGCGCAAGTGCCTTGCATCGAGACGGGTGATGAAATCGGCCTGGGCCTGGAGTGTCCGGAAACGAAAGCCAAGATCGGCGGCGGTCATGTTCGTCGTGCCATGGGGCAGGAGGCTGAGGCGCGGGATGACCTTGAATGGCTTGCGCTCGGCGAGCTCGGTTTGAATGGCGTGGACCGTGCCGTCACCGGAGCTGATGAACAGATCGGTGACGCCCTCGCTGGCAAATTCATCGAGAAAGTCCGGCAACTGAGCGAACCGGTCGAGGACGCGGGTCGAGATTGCCGCATTGCTTTTCAGCATGGCAACCAGACCCAACCCCTTGCCGCTGGATTTTCCGGAGCGCGGATTGATCAAGAGGCCGGCCCGTTTCACGGCTTGGTCATCCATGAGGTGAGCGGTGTTGCTTTGGGCTTTGCCGCAAAGGCCTGCATCACTTGGATGGCATGAAGTCCAAGGCTGATGACAGTCCAAAGGGCGACTGCCAGCAGTCCCCAATCGGGTCTTGCGATGGCAGTGAAGAGGGTAAGCAGGATAAGATTGGGATTTCGCCTGGCGGTCACCTGCCTGAACAGCGTATCGATAGGGCGCCAGATATGGATCTCAAGGCCGAGCCATTTAATCGCGATACCTTCGATCACACGCTGGAGGACGTAGCCGCCCAAAATGGCGGCAACCACAATCCAGAAAAATTCACTGCTCCACTGGGTTCCGGTGGCGAGAAGACCAAAACCCCAGGCGATGTACCAGAAGGGTGGATGGATGAGATCAATTCCGTGGTCAAAATAATCACCCCACTTGCTGGAGGTGAGGGTGGTACGGGCCAGTTTGCCATCAACCGTATCCAGAAAGGTCATGGCCCAGGCGGCCAGCAGGCCCGGAACAAACTGGCCTTTCAGGAAAAACCAGAAGGCGAAGGCTGTCATGATTGCCGCAACCGTCGTCACCATGTTGGGGGTTACGCCAAGCGGCGCCAGAAAGCGCGTGGCATGAAAGGCGGGTACTGGCCATAGGTGTTTAGTAATGAGGTCGGTTGCGCCCTTGTAGGTTCCCATGAACATGCGCCATTCGACGGCGCCTCTATTCTCAGGTGTAACCACCATGGCGTAGGGCGTTTCGCGCTTGCGCAGCGATTTCCAGAAATCCATGTCGAGTTGCGAAGACCGGCGCGCCAGCAGTCTGGCCTCGGCATAAGGTTTCTTCCCACGCAGCACATCGGCAACCCTGGAAACATCAGCGCCGCGCACGCTGGCGGCTACGGCCTGGGGATTTGTTAGTTCATCGCTCAGCAGCAGGAAACTCGGGCGCTTGAGAAGCACCTGAATGAGGGGTTGGTCGATCACCGCATCGCCGCGCGCCAGAATGACCGGGCCATTGTGTTTGGCTGCAGCCTCCTCTTCCACCACCTGCTCAAGCCCGGCTTTTGCAAATTGCTTCTTCAACCGCTCGGCGAGCGACAAGGACCACAATCGCTGTTCCGGCGCAGCAACAATACACAGTACCGGACTAAAATGAATCTCCGGCTTCCGTGGGGGCGCGATGGGTTTTTCAATTGCCGCTGGTACCGGTTTTTGCGGTGGTTTTTTGACAGTGCGTTTGCCGGCGGATTTTGTTTTTGTTATCATGTTATACTCGGTCAGTACTAAGATTCAAGGCGGCTGCCAAGGCGCCAAAACTCAAGACGGGCATCCAGGCCGCCATCCAGGGTTTCACGAATCCCAGTTCGCCCATGGTCAAGGCCATACCATCGACCACGAAAAAGAGAAATCCAAGCCCGACACCGGCTGCAAACAAGATACCGAGGCCACCGCCGCGACGGAAGCGCGTGGCAATTGGGATGCAGATGGCAATCATCACCAGGGTTGCAAAAGCCAGCGCGATGCGTTTTTGCCACCAGGTTTCATAGACCCAGACGGGGCGGATGCCGAAACCGGAATTGGCAATGAAATAGTTGAGGTCGGAAATTGTCATTTCTTCCGGATCGCCGGAGCGGGCGCCCGCTGCAGCGGGTTTCATGGCACCAGAATAAACGAGGCTTTCAAGGCGAATGGCAGGCAAATTCTCGCGGTAATAGACGATAACATTCTTCAGGTTCCAACGGTCACCCTGCAGTTCCGCCTGCTTGGCGAAAATCTGCTCGCGCAACAGGCCGTTTGGGTCGCGCCGGAATATGATGACGTCCTCAAGTTCGGTGGATTGGGCGTTTGTCGACGCAGCGCGCAAGATATCGGTGCCGGATCTCATCCAGACGGGGTCGCGCTCGCCGATTTTCAGTTTTTTCTCGCCATAGTCGGCGATGCCCCATTCCTTCAACTGCGGGGCGACGGCGGGAATGGCCTGGTCATTCAGGAGGAAATTGAGGCCGCCGGTTACGAAAGCTAGCGGCAAAAGCATGGCGATCAGCCGGCGCGGGGATGCGCCCGCCGACCAGATGGCGGAAATTTCGTTGCGATAGCTGAGCTCCATGAGCGTAAGAAGAATTGCCAGCAACGTGCTGATAGGCAGGAAGGTTGCCAGGGTTGAGGGTGCACGCTGCAACATGTACTTGAAAACGATTACTGTGCTGCCCTTGTCGAGGCCGAGGATTTCCTTGGCGTAGGAAACAACCTCCAGGGACAGCACGAAGACGCTCATGCCCAGGAGAATTGCGAGAAAACGCACCATGATCATGCGGGTCAGCATCCAGCCAATGGTGCTCATGGCTGTGCTCCCAAACCAAACCGCCTTGCGATAGGCCGCCAGAGGCGAGTGACCCCGGCGCCGAATGAATCAACCGCGCCTCCGAGGCGATCGGGCCGCAAGGTGAAGCAGGTCGTATAGAACCGCCACATGGCAAAAAGCGTGATGAGAATGAAGGCCAGCCACATGGAAAGCCATGGTGAAAGCCCGCTGACCTTGGTGGCAACCGCGCCTTGCTCAATTATTTCGTGAAAGGCGACGACAATCACCAAGGCCAGGCCGAAGCGATAGCCACGCTGGCTGCGCTGGCGGCCGATTGCAAAGGGCACCGCGAGCAGGGGCAGCATGAAGAAGGTCACCACATTGACTATCCTCTTGTGCAGTTCCGCCAACATGGAATTGTACGTCGATCCCTTCGGCGGCGCGTCGAGCTGAGCGTAGAGTTCAGGCAAGGTGAGTTCCCGTTCATCTTCGCCGCGGGGCCGGAAGATGCTGTCGGAAATTTTTCCGAGAGGCGTATCCGTGGTGGCGAATTCGGCAATACTGGCGGGCGGAATAGCCGCGTTGTTGTCGAGGGTCGGCCAGCGGTCAAGTTTCAGGCGGTGACCATTGTCAAGCCGCAGGACGGGGCGGCGCTGGCCTTCAACGGCGATCAACACGCCTGACGTGGCCGTCAAAGTTTCCGATCCGCCGGGTCCCTTGTAGTCAAACAGAAAGACATGATCGAAGGTGTTGTTGGAGCGGTTCAGCTTGTCGAGGATGAATGTGCGCGTGCCCGCCTGCATGAATACGCCCTCCTCGGCGAGGTAAAAGACCTCAACATTCTTCACGTCAAACAGGACCGAGCGATAGGCATAGCGGGTTTGCGGTTGCAGCCAGCCGACAATGAAAAGTGAGAGTCCCGCGAGAGCCATCGACAGCAGGATGACAGGCCTTGCCAAGCGGTGCAGGCCCGTTCCGGTTGCCATGATGGCGTCGATTTCGCTGTCTTTCGACAGCTTGTTGAAGCCAAAAAGCAGGCCCAGGAAAAGCGCTGCAGGGATTGCGGTTCCGAGGTAATGGGGCACGAGATAGGCTAGGAGTTCAAAGACCACGCCGAAGGAATTCTTCTTGCCAAGTGTTGTATCGAGCAGGCGCACGAGCCTTTCGGCAAGAAGCATGAGCAAGCCAATTACCATGGCCGTTACCAAAGGCTTCGCCACCTGCCGGAGGATGTATCGGTCGATGATGGTCAGCACGGGCCTATGATTCTCCAGACATCCGCAACTGCAGGGTCCATAACAGGTTTTTGCGCAGCTTGTCAGACAGTACTGGGGCGGATTTGAGGTCCGGAAGACCGGGCCAGCCAGTGTCGAGAAACTCCATGGAATCAAACATCTGCGGCTTGGCATAGCGGGGCAGCACATGCATGTGGACGTGCGGGTCAACCATCATCAGCATGAGATAGTTGATCCTGTCATAGGGATTGAACCTGCGAAGGCTGCGTTCAACCTCGGTGACGACGATTGCCAGTTCGGAGAAGGCCGTGGGCGGCAGGTCAGAAAATGCTGTCGCATCGGACTTTGCGGCAACAACCAGGCTGCCAAGGGTTGCCTGGTGGGGCCGCAGCAGCACGCACCAGTGGTGGTGCTCCTTCACCAGGCTCCCGGGATAGCCGAACTTCTGCAAGGTGGCGTTCATGGCCCCAACTTACCCTGAAGCGGGCTCAGGAAGGAAGCATGAATTGGTTCTTGTTCACCATGCGCCGGGATATGGGATCCCACCCCCGCGTTGACACCTCTGTCATCCAGACGCCCTGATTCCTGGTAATTTCATAGAGGTTCCAGGCAGCGGATTCGTAGTGGCCGTGTCCGGTCAATGATGCTGATGGTGTGCCAATGATGGGGATCCTGCCATCTGGCCCTTCAAGAATGTTGACCATTTGCTGGTGATTGTGGCCGTGAAGGATCAATTCGGCGCCTTCGCGGGCCAATATGGTGCGCAGGCGTGGCGCGTCTGTCAGCGCCTTTCGCGCAGGGGCGAGGCCCGGCAGGGGCGGATGATGAATCATCAGGGCACGGTAATAGCCCTTGGCTTTCAGGTCGCGCAGGATCTCCGGAAGGATCTCAAGCTGCTCCGGGCCTAGGGTTCCCGCCGCCCTGGTCAAGGATTGCGGGGATGCCGAGTTCAATCCGATAATAGCCAGGTTCCGGCGCAGGCGCACATAGGGAAACAGCGAAGCCCCTGCAGCCATGTCACCGGTCATATAGGGTGCGAGATGGCCAAGGCCCTGTCCCCAGGGCACGTGTACGTAGGCGTCGTGATTGCCGGGCACGAAGGAAATCCATGAAGGATCGCCGAAATTCTGAAGCCAGCGCATGGCGCGGGGGAATTCGGCGTGCGCTGACACGTTCACCAGATCCCCGGTAAAGGCCACGTGTTCGGGGCCTGCCGCCTTGATATCCTCGACAAGGGCACGGGAAATTGCGGGATCATGCAATTTGTGCCGGTTCAATTTCCATGACAGCGTGCCGACGATACGCTTCATGGCGAAGTTATTCCATGCCGCGCCTTTCGGCAAAGGCCCCAAATGGACGTCAGAAAGATGCGCGAGGGTCAGGGCCAAATCTTAGCTTCCGTTGACTTCTGGGGAATCGGGTGCGAATGAGCAGCCCGTACATACTCTTCTGTTAGATGTGGATTCAAGCATTGTGCGTATAGTTATTCTTGCAGCAGGCCAGGGCAAGCGGCTCCTTCCGCTTACCGTCGAGGTTCCTAAAGCCCTTCTCGACATCGGGGGCAAGACTTTGATTGAACGGCAAGTCGAGGCCTTCGCCGCAAAAGGCGTGAAAGACTTCACGGTTGTCACGGGCTATGGCGCCCAACGCATGGAGGAAGCGCTGGCGGGCATTGGCCGGGGCCTGGGAGTGGCGATCACGACCGTCTTCAATCCCTTCTATGCGGTTGCCGACAACCTTGCGAGCTGCTGGATGGCGCGCGGGGCCATGACCGGCGACTTCATTCAGGTGAATGGCGACAATGTCTTTCGCAGCGACCTGGTTGAGAAACTCCTGACCGCGCCTGCTGTGCCGGTTGGCGTGGCCACCAATCTCAAGCAGGCCTATGACAGCGATGACATGAAGGTCATTCTTGACCGCGGCCGCTTGACCGAAATCGGCAAGACCTTGCCGGTTGATACGGTGGATGCGGAAGCCATCGGCTTCTATGTGTTTCGCGGGGCGGGTTCGCGCGCCTATGTTGAAACCCTGGAACATGCCATGCGCGATCCGCAGGCGCTGAAGCAATGGTTCCCCTCAGCCATTGGTTCGCTGGCAAAAAAGACTGAGATCCGCACGATCCCGATCAACGGGCTGCAATGGTGCGAAGTTGATTTTCCTGTAGATCTGCAGCAGGCGCGGCTGCTGGTTGCGAGCTGGGCCTAATTGCGGCGTCTTAAAATTGCCTCAGCCAACTCGAGATCCGAAGGCTTGTCCACGTCAATGGCGGCTTCGGCAAAGGGCAGGAGGATTGGCTTTGCGATCAGTCGGAGGCGCTTCGAAACAATGGCGAAGACGCCATCGAGCGACAGCGATCCCGAGAGGAAGCGGACCAGCGCCATAGGCCCGAAAGCGGCAACCAGGCGCCAAGGTTTTTTCCTCGCGGCCTCGAGATATTGCCATTTTTCCAGAATGCGAAGTCCATTCTCATTGCGTATCGCAAAGAGATTGCAGCCGGACACGCGGTCCTTGCCGAACTTGAAGAAGGTGCGAATGGACTGCGGATAAGTTTCGAGGATCACATCTGCCCGGGCCAGGCCTGCGGAGAAATCCGCCCCATTCCGCTCCGCTTGCGCGCAGAAGTAATCGACCATCTCAGCGGTCAGCAAGGGATGGTCAGCTGTCGTGATCAGAACCGGAAATGTTGCAATTTTCCTGATGGCCACAATGGCCGAAAGAGGCGCGGAGTTTTCCGATGGGATAATGGAAATATCGGAGTTGTTTCCAGAAAGTGCAGCACGGGTGACTGCAGAGTTTTCGATGGAGACGGAAATCGCCTTGATTGAGCTTGAAGCGCGCAAGGCTTCAACCACGCGCCTTAGCATTGGAACACCGTTCACGGGAAGAGCGCATTTATGACTCACACCGTAGGCCTTGGCCATGGGATCATTAGGCCCCCGTCCTGCTGCCAGAATGAGTGCAGTCCAGTTCCCGGCCACTAGATCGTCTTTTCATAGACGCGATAGGTCTTGTAGGGGCGGGCGCCCATGGATTCTATAATGTGGCGCATGGGCATGTTGTCTTCCAGGATCCAGCCCAGTTCGCCGCTCGCCGTGCCGCGCGAGATGTGATAGCGCCGCACGGTTTCAATGACGGACAACGCGAGAGATGAGCCTGTCAATGTTCCGTGAAACTCCTTGCGCACCCCCATGAGCGGCATGCGCACCGATTCGGGTGCGCGGCCAAAGAGATTCCAGGCCAGTTTTGCCCAGCCGAATGGCAGCAGTTTGCCGTTCAGGCCGTTGATCCATTCGTTGATGTTAGGAAGGGTTACTGAAAAGGCCGCAGGCACGCCCTTGTAGCTGGCAATGGCGATATATTCTTTGTTGACGAGAATTTTGAGATTATCGCCCAGAACCTTGAGTTCTTCCGCTGTAAAGGGAATGAAGCCCCAGTTATCCGACCAGGCATCACTGTGGATGGAC
>JBAVOA010000403.1:0-2220 GCA_049691635.1 Aestuariivirga sp.
ACCATCGGCGTAGTGATGATGAGAAAGTCGCGGAACCTTCCATCAGCCCGCGAGCCAACCCCATTTTCGAGTTCGTGAAACTGTTCCGGGCCGGCGACATAACGGCCGTTGATGGCTGCATTGAACCAGCCTCGGCCAGCGAGGTTCACGCCCTCAAGCCGTTGTCCGTCACCTGCCAAAACACGGCCCGAGAGGTCGGTAATTCCAACCCAGACAGTGCCATCGATGTTCTGCTTTATTGTCCCGATAAGCTTCCGGTTGGCGTCCGGGTCGTCGATCTGCTCGATGCTGCCGAGCAGGCTGACTGCCAAATGCATGGCACTGGTGCCCGATTGTATCTTGAGATCGACAGCGTCGGCAATGTGGGCGGCACGATTTGCATAGAGCTCGCCGATTTGCTGTTCAATGGCGATCTGCGAGAGATTTCCGAAAAGGAGACCTGCAAGCAGGGAGAGGACGACTGACAGCGTGCCAAAGATCCAGGCGATCCGCGCCGTCAGGCTCTGCCTCGGATTAATCGAATTTATTAACCTGGCCAGCATTTTATTACTTTCGTCACGCGACAACACGGGACCCAACTCTCATTTTGAGGCCATTAAGTGAGGCTACAACCTCGAAGTGGTCGGCAACAAATGAATTATGAAAGTGCGGGTCAACTGAAGATACTGCTGCATGACATGTGCAGGGTCAGCGGTATCAAGCAGGTGGAGGCGGAGCGGGCGCTTGAGGTCATGATCGGCTTCCTGAGCGCGCGGCTTCCCTCGCCTGTCATGGGCCGCATTCATGACGTATTGTTCGAGGATAGGGGGATAGAGGGGCCGAGCGATGCAAACAGCTAGCTTGGAGGCTCTCCAGTGTCTGCTGTTGGATAACGGGATGACCGACGCGAGTGAAATCAGAATAATGATTGCCGAGGACCAGCAATTGGTGCGGCGGGCGTTTTCGACAATGCTTTCGCTCGAGAGTGACATCAAGGTTGTTGCCCAGGCTGCGGACGGCGCCGAAGCCATTCAATTGGCACGTAAATGGCGGCCCGACGTCGTCTTGATGGACCTGCAGATGCCGCGCGTGGGTGGCATAGGCGCCATGAAGCGGATTCTGGAAGATGTGCCTGAGGCAAAAATCATTGTGCTGACGACCTTCGACACGGATGAACTGGTTTTTGAGGCCATTTCGGCCGGAGCCCAGGCCTATCTGCTCAAGGATTCGAACGAGGCCGAAATTCTCGAAACCATCCGGTCCGTCCACAGCGGGCAGTCCCGCCTTTCCCCCGGCGTCGCGCGCAAGGTACTGGATGAGTTCCGGCGCCAGCGGCCCTCCGCCGTTGAGACGCCGGACAGTGACCGCCCGCCCGACGAGATCCTCACCCCGCGGGAGGAAAAAGTTTTGGCGCTGGTGAGCAAAGGCAAGAGCAACAGGGAGATATCTGAAGCAGTCTTCCTGGCCGAGGGCACGGTCAAGAACTACGTCAGCCGAATTATGGAAAAACTGCACGTTGGGTCACGCACGGAACTTGCGATCAAGGCCCTCAACCGGAAGAAGCTGTAATTTCTGGCACCGTGGCGTGGCGTAAGCTGGACTCGTGTTTGCGGCACGCAGCCGGGTATTCCTGCCTGATACAGCTGCCGGACGAGCATTGTGGCCCTGGTCAGGCCAGTTGCCATGACCAAAGTCACTGCAAGTCATGACGTTGGCAACTCGGATTCCGTTGGTGAAACGTCAATATTCTCCGACATGAGCTTCATTCCGAAGCTTAAGCCACCCGCCCATTCGACTGGCGGATCCAAACAAGGAGACTGTTATGCGCAAATCCCTCATTCTCGCTGCCTCGCTCGGCACCATGATCATTTCTTCGGCTGCTTTTGCTGCTGCCCAAAATGATACTGGCGCGATCAAGTCAATTGACGCCAAGGCCAACTCCATCACTCTGGCCGATGGCAAGACCTTCATTCTGCCCAAGGGCTTCAAGCTGGAAACCCTGAAGGCCGGCGAAAAGGTAGTCGTCGCCTATGAAGTGAAGAGCGGCAAGATGGAAGCGGTATCGGTAAAGGCCGAATAGCCAACCCTGATTCCCAATCCATGAAACCCGCCCCGGCTCCGGCCAGGGCGGGTTTTCTCTTGGGGGGCGCCATGATGCCAAATCCGCCCAATGACCAAAGTTACATAAGGTCATGACGTTGGTAACTCGAATGGGACCGGTTGCCCAGCGATACTATCGCC
>JBAVOA010000404.1:0-3056 GCA_049691635.1 Aestuariivirga sp.
CC
Source organism: Aestuariivirga sp. (assembly GCA_049691635.1). Classification (GTDB taxonomy): domain Bacteria; phylum Pseudomonadota; class Alphaproteobacteria; order Rhizobiales; family Aestuariivirgaceae; genus Aestuariivirga. The sequence continues at coordinate 3 of JBAVOA010000404.1, forward strand.
TCCACGCCGAGGCCGGGTTTGGTCGGCAGCGGGATGGTGCCATCGGGGCGGAAGACAAGCTCTTCCTGGGCTAGTTCTCGCCTGAGGCGCTCGTGGCAAAGCTGGGGCGGCAGATATTCGATGAAGGCGCAGTGATTGGTGACAAAGGCGAGATGCGCTGTTGCCGAAATGGAAATGCCGGTTTTCCAGCAGTGGGGCACAATGGTGCGACCCCGCTTCTTGGCCATGTCGCAAACGATTTTGGCTTCACCGATGCCGCCGACACGGCCCACGTCGGGCTGGGCCACCTGGACCTTGCCGATATCCATCAGCTCCTCGAATTCAAAGCGGGTGGCCAGCCATTCGCCGCAGGCGATGGGCATGGGCGCGCGCTCAACGAGCTTCGCCATCTCATGGACGTTATCCGACCAAATCGGCGTTTCGAGGAAATAAACATTGAACTCGGCCCAATCCTTGACGACCGAAAGGCAGGTCGCGGCATCTTCCCAGAGATACTGCACGTCGACCATCAGGGTTATGTCATTACCAATGGTCTTGCGGACGGCGGCCAAAACATCCGTATGGCGGTCATAGTTTTCGCGCATGCCGCCATGGGCGTACGGTCCGTTCATGGTGATTTCGGTCTTCAAGGCCTTGAAGCCCAATTTCTGGGCCCGCGCGGCTGAAAGGCAAAGCGCGTCGCGGTAATCCTCGAAGCGTCCGCCCGCCGGCTGGAGCGAGGCATAGGGCGTGATGAAGTCACGCGTCGCGCCACCGAGCAAGGCATGGACGGGCTGGCCAACTGACTTGCCACATAAATCCCAAAGGGCCATTTCGACGGCGCTCAGGGCGTGGATGACCATGCCGCGCCGGCCATTCATGGCGGTTCCCAGATAGATCTTCCGCCAGATGTCGCCGATCTCGAAGGGATTGGCGCCGATCAGCATGTCACGGATTGAAAGTCCCATGGTGTGGGTGCCCGGCGCCTCGACGCAGGCCTTGGCCATCCATGGGTTGGCATCGCATTCGCCCACGCCGGAAACCCCGCCATCCGTGTGAATGACGACGACGAAGCTGTCTTGCGCCGAAGAGGTGTTGCCCTTGTCATAGTCTGGAGCCAGGAGCACATGGCATTCGATCTCAGTAATCTTCAGGCGGGGTGGCGTGGATTTGAGGATGGGAGAGACGGTCTCAAGTGGCATGATGTTTCCAGTTGTTGCAAGGAAAGGAAGGCCGGGACATGCATATCCCGGCCTGATTGGAGTTCAGGAAAACTGAAAAATCAGCCTGCCTTGATTTCATTCCAGAGGGCAACACGCTTCTCGTAGTTTTCCGCCGTCTCAAGCCACGACAGCTTGTCACCATAAGTGAGTTTCGCCGCCATGTTGATGTCGGGATTGGTCGTGTTGCCGTAGTTCATCTTCTCGGTCAGGGCCTTGCCAACCGCCGTGTCCATGCAGGAATTCACCCAGGCATGGGCCAGTTCGCTGTCCTTCACCCCGGCGCTGAGTTCCCAGCAGTCGAGCCAGCCCACGGCCTTCTCCTTGGGGATCGTGAGGGCGGCCTTGACGCCTTTCTTCACGAGGGCGGGCACCTGCGGCTCACCCATGGAATACATCAGCTTGATGCCATTCTGGGCGAAGAGGTTCACCCCGTCATCAAAGCCCGCATAGTAGCTGAGCGACAGTTTCTTCTGATCGATCAGCTTCTGCTTGATCTTGGCGAAGTCGTCATCGGTGAGCTGGTAGGGATTTGCAGCGCCCACGATCAATGCGGCAACCGAGATCGAATTGTTGGCGTCGTCCATCCACAGCATTTGCTGGGCATACTGCGGATCCCACATTACTTCCCAGGACTCGGGCGGTGTCGGGAATGCCTCGGTGTCATAGACGAGGGGCAGGGAGCCCCAGGCGAAGGGCATGCCGTAGCGGTCATCGCCACGCATGACCGACTTCACGGAAGAAAATTCCGGCGCCATGTTCTTGAAGTTCGGAATCTTCACCATGTCGAAGGGCTGGATAAGCTTGGCATCGACATAGCGCGGGAACAGCGAGGTGTCGAAAGACACAAGATCGAAGTCCGCCCCCTGCGAGCCCTGCATCTTGGCGAACATTTCGTCGGCGGAGCCGCAGTATACGATGTTCACGGTGGCCCCGGTGGTTTGCTTGAAGCCGTCCAGCCATTCCGGTTCGGCATAGCCTTCCCAGGTGAGAATCCGGAGTTCCCGGTCGGCGGCGCGGATAATGGCCGGTGCGCCAAGGGTGGCGGCCACGGTGACAGCCGAGCCAACCAGAAGATTCCTGCGGTTAAGTCTTGTTAATGTGGTCATGAGCTTCCTCCTTTATGTGCCGGCCCGCGGTGCGCGGCCCAAGCTGTTATCTCTCATTTTGTGCAAGCCTGACTTCATGCGGTCAAGTCTTGTCGTTGAAGCGCAGAACCATGCGGTTTACGCTTCCAGTTTCAACAAGGGCAATTGCCTCGTTGATCCGTTCAAATGGCCAAACCTCCGAGACAAGTGCTTCAAGGTTCAGCATCCCGTGCTTGACCAGCCGCAGGACTTTTGGAAAATCGATCATCGGGCGCGTCGAGCCGTAGCTTGAGCCGATTACGCGGTTTTCATCCTGGGCGATCCAGTAGGGCGGAAAGCCCGCCATGGCATTTTCCGTGGGCTGCCCGATGAGCACGGTTGTTCCGGCGCGCCTAGTGGCCTTGTAGCAAAGCTCGGCGATTTCAGTCCTTCCTGTTGCCTCGAAGGTGAAGTCGGCGCCGCCGCCGGTGATTTCGCGCACGGCCGCCACGGGATCGCCGCTTGAGGCATCAACAAAATGCGTGGCGCCAAAGCGCCGGGCCTCGGCTTCCTTGTCGGCGAGGACATCCACCGCCACGATGGGCAGGGCATTGCAGAGTTTTGCACCCTGCACGACGCTGAGACCCACGCCGCCGCAACCGAAGACAGCGACGCTATCGCCGGGCCTGACCTTGGCCGTGTTGAGAGCAGCGCCTATGCCTGCAAGAGCTCCGCACCCCAAAAGGCAAGCCTGTTCGGATGATGTTTCCTGATCGATCTTAATCGCG
>JBAVOA010000405.1:0-8912 GCA_049691635.1 Aestuariivirga sp.
TTCGCCTAACTGGCCATAGGCAAGCATGAGCCGTCGATGCGACGGTTCACGTGTCAGGTCGATATCGACAAGGCGCCGTGCCAGTTCAACAAGTGTGCTGCCCGTTTCGTGATCACAGAGCTTGTCAAACAGCGTGATTGTAACGTCGTCGAGACGACGGCGCTCCTGGGCGAGCCAAGACTCGAAAGCTGGATCCGCAATCTCCAAGTCAGTCAGCAGGTTGTCCCGGAGAAGAGCTTTTGCTCTGCGAAGGGTTTCGAGATCGCTACTCTTTGCAAGGCTGCGGAACTCCGTAACATCTATTTTGATACGCGTGAGATCAAGCCTCACCCGCTCATCGCCAAATGAAAGTAGCCCCGCTCCCTCATCACCGAGATCTTTCCGAAGCGCGGCCAAAGCTTGGCGAAGGCTGGTGCGTGCTTGGTAATCCCCTCGGTCGCTCCAAAGCAGGCCAGCAATGCGGCCACGCATCATGGAATTGGTTGGCGCCAAAGCCAGCGCAGCGAGCAGGGCCTGGTTTTTCCGTGATGTCACTGTGATGGGAATACCAGCGCCGTCAAGCACTTCGAACTTGCCCAACAGTTTGAGTGAGAATATTACCTTCGAAGTCGCGCTAAGCATAGGCTAGTATCCTCGCCGTTGACGCAGTTTTCCCCCTTAACTCTGCGCTTATAACAGCAAATTACCACAAATTCACGCAAAATTCACGCTGGGAAGCCGTAAGATTTTCAAGCAGGTGGTAGTTGTCCTCAATTGGTTCTGGTCCAGATTTTGTCACACAGTGTTGGGCTAAACTAAAATCGAAACAGAAAAACATAGAGGAAACATGACCATGAATTGCATTTTGAGAAGTTTTTTGTTTGCTACGGTCGTTGGTATGACAGCGACGCTGGGGTTCGGGACGGCGCAGGCAGCTTGGGACTGCACAGCTTATGCAGAATTCGCGATCAGCGATATCAACAAGGCCAAAGCCGCTCAGTGCGGTTTCGGGGGGCCGCAATGGAGTGAAGACAAAGGGCTGCATTTTGGGTTTTGCAGTGAACGGACCGCCGCAAATGATGATAACGCTATGACGCAGGAAACAGATAGTCGTCGCCGCCAACTGACCGCCTGTGAAAACAGTAACATTGAGAGCCGTATCTGTCCTGATTATGCCAAGTCGGCTATTGAGGCGGTAAACGAGGCCAATAGTCTCAGTTGCGGATATGGTGGTCCACAGTGGAGTACCGACGAAGGGCTTCACTATGGATACTGTATCGACCGAATGGTGAATGGTGGGGGAGATAGAGGTGCTCTCGTGAATGAGACGAATGCACGCAAAGCTGGACTGGCAGATTGCAAAGCAAAGACAGTTGAAAAACCGATCCAACCGCCAACTAAGAAAAAAACAGCGACGGTTCTTCAAGATGTCAACGTTTGTGGGGATGCCACGGGCTGTGATGATAATAACAAAATCGCCACCTTGAATATTGGCGATGTCGTGACAGTTCTAGACACTTGTCCGGGCCAAACTTGCCTCGTTGAGAGTGACAAAATTCCTGGAGGAAAAGGATACGTCTACAGCGGGGACGGCTTCATCTCACTTAAATTTTAATTGTAAACCTTGAAGTTGAAGAAGGTTAAGATGCAAATGTGTACAAATTTCGTCGGTTCAGTTTTGTCAAAAGTGGCGAAAATCATATTCTACGGTTTTTGTCTGTGTCCAGTATCGACTAACTTTGCAAAAGCAGACTGCATCGCATGGAACATGCTCCAAGGTATCAGTCTTAACCAAGCAAATGGTTTCGGAGTCACGGTATATTTTGATCCGTTTCCGATCAGCAACCAAAAGGGGATCATCGCTGGCAATGCTCATTATTTGTCGGGCGATGATCTGCATCAGACCAACGGCCAAGTGCATGATGTGATATTTGACGGTGTCAATCTAAAGTTTTTCATCATTTGGCCGGGCAAAGTAAAGGCACTGTATGAAGGATCGTTCAAATATGGCCGCCTTAGTGGTAAAACAGAAGACACCAGCCAAAGCACCTATAATTCTACCGCTTGGAAAAGCCCGCAGAAATATACTTGCGCCTTACAGCAGGAGCAGCCGAAAGCGCAGGTGGGCGCCATTAGCTTGGTTGGTGTTTGGGACATTCAGACATCTAATGGCGGCAATTTCACCCTGACCTTGTCCGTCAATGGCAGCGCCATAACAGGCTATCTCGGAGCTGTGAACCCAGAGTGGGATGGCACGCTGGAAGGTAAAATTAACGTCGAGTCGGGTCGCGGCTTTTACTACACGATGATTCAACCGAAGATTAACGCCGAAGGTAAAGGCGGAATGCGAATTACCGCCGATGGCAATGAAATCAACGGCATTTACGTGGCGAGTACTGATCCCAACACCGAGATCAAGATAACAGGTCGAAAGCGCCAGTGAGGGTTGTAGTGACAAAAATATCAATGCACATTAGGACTCTGAGCTCGAGCCTGCTTCTAGTGGCAACCTGAATAGCCCCGAGTTTCCTAGACACCCTGCGGGGCCAGTGAAGTTGGCTCGGAAAACCATCTCACGAATGGCTACTCCGTGCAGTAGCATTCGCATAAGATATCAAATGGAAGCTCCGTTTGGCCTTCTTGGAAAATCTTCACAGCAAATTGGCATTTCCCTCCGCCGGGCAATGAGAACCTTCGATCTGGACAAAGACTCAACAATGCAAAGTTTGTCTGCATGTGGCCCTTCTGCGACATGGCGTTGGTCGCCGATAGTGGCCGCTTTCGCCTCGGAAGCAGACATGCGTGCATTATCTAACCATGCTCGTTTATGAGTTCACGCCCTGGTCGGACCCACCTTCCACAAAATCAATTCTTTCATGGTGGGCCACGAGGCTAGGCGGGTTTTTTGGGTTGAGGGGTGTAGTAGATAGCCCTGTTGCCAAAAAGCCGCCTACGGTCGACAGCCAGCACAGCAAACCCTTAGTGCAGTTGGGGGTGACCGCAGTTGGAGATTTCCCAACTTGATGTGAACACGCTCCGAACAATGACTCCACACCCAGATATTGCTTGGCATCGATCTGACAGGCACCGACGCCGCTGGCCCTTTGGTGGATTTCTTATAACTTATCAGCGGCCTACATACTGTAATCTACTGAAATTGATACAACATTTGATTCTCTGCGCTCTCTGGGGGACCCAATTGGGGGACGATTGGCTCGAAATCATTACATTTATGTGCTGCGGCTCTTCAAATGTTCAAACCTATTCCAGAGAGAATGCCTTCCTTCAGAAGGAAAGTCCCTTCGCGCCGCCTTGGCAAGCGGGACACCGCATTTGCCAAATGTCAGAACCATTTGCCCCATATTCATTTTGGCAATGAGTGCAGCGTAAGACATAGATGACCTGATTGTGATCGTTTCCGGGGATTTCTGTTTTCCGAACGACAATCTGATCTTTCTTATTCTTGTATCCCGGCTCGGTGGTGGTCATCGTCTCCGCTCTCCTTTTGCGAGTCGTGTCTTGCCAAGCAATCTGGTTGCCTTGGTTTCTCTTTCTTGCATTTAGCCCGGTTGAGCCGGCAACGCCAAGAATCCACCCTTCGACCTGCGCAATGGTGCGCTCGGGCGGCGAAAGATCGGGGTTGAGGATTAGCGCAAGAGTTCCATCCCGGTCGGCACGAGCCAGCCAGGCAGCAATACTGAAAGCATCATGCTGGTCGCCCGTACGATCGTCTTTGGCAAACCCGCGCGACCACAGGGCCGGATAGACCTCGGCAATCGCCGATCGCCCGGCCGGAATCTCCCAGCCATCGAACGGCCAGAAATGAACCTGCTTGCCTAACCGTTGGCGGAGGTAGCGCAACCAAGGAATGCCCGCATGGGTTGATTTCGCCACCGATCCCTGCACGTCGAAATGGAAGACCGACTTCGCGCCGCCAGCGGGCATTCCCCATCCGCGCTGCCCCATTGCCGTGGATACCGTCGCGCACAAACTCGACATAGGTGTGATCTTCGTCGGTTGGCCAGTGGCGCTGGAAATCGTCGAGGAAGCCCGGCCAATCAGGCTTCAACCTATGCGCCTCGAAATAGCGCAGCGGGAACGAAAAGCCGTGGTCGATACCAACAAGCGTGGGGGTGTCCTCGGTGAGCCTTTCTACCAGCCATTCGGCGATGCCACGCCGGGTCCAGTATTTCTTGGGCGACGGCGGCGGCAGAACTTCGACCGGCGGCGAACCGCTCTCGGCCAGATAGGCGCGAAGGCCTTTCAGGCTGGCGGTTGGCGTCTGCGCAACCGAATAGTCGATGCCGATGGTGCGGGCGAAGGCGGCCAAGATGCTATCCCCCATCACAAGACAAACATCGCCAGCGCCGCCGCCGACATCACCGCCGTGGCCAACCAGCCCATGATCTTGAGCCCGAGCGGAGCGACGAACGGACCAAGATACTTCCGGTTCGAGACGACGATCATCGTGGCCACCATCAATGGCACAGCGATCAACCCGTTTAGCACGGCGCTCCAGAACAGAGCCTTGATCGGGTCGATTGGCAGAAACAGCATCAAGAGGCCCACGGCGAAAGCAACCGCGATGACGCCGTAGAAGGCTTTCGCGTTCTCCGGTTTTTGTTCGAGTCCGATGCGCCAGCCGCGCAACTCGCCGATGGCGTAGGCAGCCGACCCCGCCAGCACCGGCAACGCCAGAAGCCCGGTGCCGATGACGCCGAGGCTGAACAGCAGGAAGGCGAACTCGCCTGCGATCGGTCGCAGAGCCTGCGCGGCATCGGCCGAGGTCGCGATATCGGTGATCCCGGCGGAGTGAAGCGTCACGGCCGTGGTCAGGACGATGAAGAACGAGATCAGGCTGGAAAAACCCATGCCGACATAGGTGTCCCAGGCGATCCGGCCGAGTTCGGCGGTGGCTTGCTCGGGGTGATCGAGGAGCGAGCCGTCGCCGGCCAGCACCTCGTCTTCTACTTCCTCGGCGCTCTGCCAGAAGAACATGTAGGGGCTAATCGTCGTACCGAACACGGCGACGATCGCCACCATGGCTTCCCGCGAAAAAGTGAGCGACGGCCAAAACACTCCCCGCACCACTGCGCCCCAGTCGAAGGCAACGGAGAACACGACGCCGACATAGGCGAGCAGGCTCAGCGTGAGCCATTTGAGCACATGCACATAGCGGTGATAGGGCACGAAGACCTGCAACAGCATCGAACCCGCCGCGAACACCACGGCGAAGGCGATTTCGCCCCAGCCGAGAACCAGTCGCGCCGCCGCGCCCATCGCAGCGAGATCGGCGCCAATGTTTACCGTGTTGGCCACGAACAACAAGGCGACGATGACATGCACCAGCCAGCGCGGCAGCACGTGGGCCATGTTGGCGGCAAGACCCTCGCCAGTGACCCGCCCGATCCGCGCACAGATGGCCTGGATCGCCGTCATCAGCGGATAGGTCAGCGCGACCGTCCACATCAGGCTGAAGCCGAACTGCGCCCCCACCTGCGAATGCGTGGCGATGCCACCCGGATCGTCATCCGCCGCGCCGGTGATGAGGCCGGGGCCAAGGCGACGAAACCATGAGATGAGCGGCGGGTTGGCTTCACTCATTCCGCCGCTTCCATCTCAGCCACGTCCACCGGCGCGAGGGCCTCGACCAGATGGCGGTGGGTTATGGCGGTGCCTGTGAGGCTTCGTTTATCCATCGTGCAAGGCGAATCCTTCTTTCTTCAAGTCAAAAACCAGTATTGGCACGACGTCGCCCAAATTGCACCGGGGCGCGAACCCAAGGTGCGAACCGGGTTCGCAGGTCTGCCTCTGGCGAAAGCCCGCGCTGCCGCCGCCCGCATACGCCAAGCGCCGGGAAGAACATAACCGGGTGGGCCTGGAGTGCCCCCCGTGAAGTGGTCCACCAGCTGGGATAGGATTGTCCCATTTTAGGAGGGCCGGAGAATGGCAGGAAAGCGAGAAAAGCCCGAAGATATCGTTTCGAAGCTTCGGCAATTAGAGGTGTTGCAAGGTCAGGGAATGTCGATTGCCGATGCGGCAAGGCAGATCAGCGTGACGCAGCAGGTTCCATGACGAACTCCTCAGCGGCGAGATCTTCTACTCGCTGCGCGAGGCCCAGATACTCATCGAAAACTGGTGCCGTCATTACAATACCGTCAGGCCACACAGCGCCCTGGGTTATCGTCCACCGGCACCCGCAACCATCATACCAATGGACCAAAAGCCCATCATGCACCAACATTCAACCTGGACCACTCAGTGGGGGCTCTCCATGGTGACTATCGCCTCTATCCATTGAGCATGATACTGCCGGCCTTCCATCCAATCATGACGCTGGCACCATGGGTGTTGACGCCGACGATTTCGGGCATGATCGAGGCATCGGCCACCCGCAGGTTCTGGACACCATGCACGCGAAGACTGGGGTCCACGACACTATCAGAACCAACCCCCATCCGGCAGGTGCCGACGGGGTGGAACCAGGTGCTTACGCCGTCCCGGACGTATTTGGCGATGGAGTCGTCCGACTCGATATCAGTTCCCGGCCACCACTCGCCAGTCGTCCACTTGGCCAGGGCAGGCTGTCGTCCGATCTCGCGACTTAGTCGCACCGCGTGGATCATCGCCCTCATGTCATCAGGGTGGTCGAAGTAGTTGGGATCGATCGCCAATGGCCCTCCCAGGTCGGCGGAGGTGAGGCGAAGCGTGCCCCGGCTCTTCGGCTTGGTGATGCCCGGAATGATCGTAAAACGCGGCACGCCATCATTGGTCTCGGGGGCAAAATGCGGCTTGGTGGCGAACGAGATCTCGATGTCGCAGTCGTGGCGATCCGTAGATGACCGCGCGAATGCACAACCCTCAGTGCACAGAGCGTTAAGCTCCGAGATCTTACGCTTGGAGTTGTAGACCATACCGATCAAGAGGTGATCGACGAGGTTCTCACCCACCGGAAGATCGGCGCGCCGGCTCATTCCGAGCTCAGCCAAATGGGCGGCCGGCCCAATGCCCGAAGTCATCAGAATGCGGGGCGAATCAAATGTCCCCGCACACAACACCACCTCTCCTGCGTTGATCTGCTCGCCGCCGTCAAGCACCACGCCCAGCGTGCGTGTTCCGTCGATGGCCAGTTTCGCGACGCTGGCATGAGTCCGGATCGTGAGGTTCTTGCGATTCCGGATCGACTGGAGGAAGGCGCGATTGGTGTTGTTCCGCTCGCCATTGATGATGCAGGACTTATTCCAGCCGGCGCCTTCAAGTGTGCCGGCGTCGAATGTGGAGCTGCGAGGAAAGCCGGCTTCGACAGCGGCTTCGACCATCGCTCTGGAAAGCTCATTGAGCGGATCAAGTACGGCGGGTTTGAGCCATGCCTCGAGACCCTCGAATTCCGGCACGAGACTTTCCCAGTCCCAGCCATGGCAGCCTTGCGCGGCCCAACCGTCGTAGTCGGACTTGGCGCCGCGCAGATAGACCATGCCGTTGAGACTGCTGGTGCCGCCGAGCACTTTTCCCCGCGGCATCTTGTGCATCCGGTTCGCGGTGCCGGACTGCGGCGTGGAGACATATTGCCAGTCGACATCGGTATCCCAAAGCGAGAAGTACTCGCGCGGGATTCGGATGGCGTCGCGTTCGTCAGATCCGCCAGTCTCGAGCAACAATACGTTGCGCGTGGGATCGCTCGAAAGCCGATTGGCCAGTGCGCACCCAGCGGAACCAGCACCGACGATAATGAAATCGGGCGTTGCCATCGATCAACTTGCGGCGCTCGGCTCGAAGTGCCAGATCTCGCGCATTTCGCGAGCATCGACCACTCCATTATCGCTGTAGTGCATCAACGGCTCCATGCGCTCCTTCGCCCAGCGATGGTGAATCTCGGAATCCCAGAGCCGCTTCCACGCGTCTTCATCCTTGATGCGAGAGAAGAGAACGACCTTGTCTTCAATCTGGTAAAGCGTGATCTCTGCGATGCCTTGCTTGGCAATTTCAGCCTTGATCTCCGGCCAGATGTTGTCATGCCAGTAGATGTACTGGTCGAGAGATCCGGGTTTGAGCCTAAGCACGAACGCCTTGCGGATCATGCCTCCCATCAAGGACCTCCTCAATCAGTGCGCTGCAAGATGATTCCCGTCATCCTATCAGGTTCACCCATAAGCGGTTAGTCCATTCTGTGCCCCTGTCCGGTTCGCCCCTAAAGCAGACACTTTACTTTTGCCGGCGCTGGCATTTCCGACCTGCAGCGCATTCGGCAACGGCGGTTCTGTCAGCAATTCCCAGTCTTAACTTCCCAGCTTCAAATTCCACAATGCCGTGCAAGTCAGTAGACATCATTATCTCATGTAGAAGACGGAGTTGAGCGGGATGGCGACCGGCTGATTCTTCTCATTGGTGCGCATCAGGTCGGCCATATAGGCCCACCAGCGTTGCATCACCGGATGGTCAGGCAGGCTGTCCATGCGATGCTTGGGCTCGCGGAGCAGGACGCCGAACAGGATGTTGGTGTCCGGGTCGAGATAAATCGAGTATTCCGAAATGCCGGCCGCATGAAGCAGGTCCAGCAGCTCCGGCCAGATCTCGTCATGGCGTCGCTTGTACTCGGCCTCCATGCCGGGTTTGAGAAACATCTTGAATGCGTAATGCTCCACGGACGCTATCTCCTTAAAAGGGTTCAGGCCGTTGCTTTGGCCTTGTCTGAGGACTTGGTGCGCTCGGCGAGATTGGGGCCGAGGACTGACATGATCAAAAGGACGCCAATGACGGCTGTCTGAATATGACCGGTGATGTTCATCAGCGCCATGCCATTGCGCAGGTTGAGCACAATCAGGATCGAGAACAAGACACCGATGATAGATCCGCGCCCGCCAAAGATACTGACGCCGCCGAGCAACACCATTGTGATGATATCAAGCTCGAAGCCCGCCGCCGCGTCGCCACGT
>JBAVOA010000406.1:0-1954 GCA_049691635.1 Aestuariivirga sp.
GATTTCCGACGGCACTCCGGCGATGGTCAGAAACGATCCGGCAGTGATCCGCGCCTATCTCGGTGTGGAGGACGAAGAAGAAGCCGCTGACGTCGCACCGGAGGTGCTGCAAAGAAATGCCGTCAAGACAGCGACTTTGAAGAAACAGTCCATGGCGACGCCGGGCGTCAAAACAAAACCCGCAGAAAAGACACTGGCCAAAAGATCACCTGAAAAAGCGTCGCCTCCCAAGAAGACGGGAGGGCGCAAATGACCAAGACACTGCTGACCGCGCGCGGCGTACAGGCTTTCTATGGCAAAATCCAGGCCCTAAAGGGTATCGATATTGATGTAATGCAGGGTGAAATCGTAACCCTCATCGGCTCAAACGGGGCGGGCAAGTCCACCCTGATGATGACGTTGTGCGGATCACCCTCAGCACGATTTGGCTCCGTCACGTTTGACGGCAAAGACATTACCAACATGCCTACCCATGAGATCATTCGCCTGGGCGTGGCGCAGTCGCCAGAAGGGCGTCGCATTTTCCCGCGCATGACGGTTCTGGAAAACCTTCAAATGGGTGCAACCGTTAGCGATCCACAATATTTTGATACCGATATTGCGCGGATTTTCAAAATGTTTCCGGTCCTGGAAAAGCGCCAGGGGCAGCGCGGTGGAACGCTTTCCGGCGGCGAGCAGCAGATGCTTGCCATCGGCCGCGCCCTGATGGCCCGTCCTCGCCTGCTGCTGCTTGACGAACCTTCCCTTGGCCTGGCCCCTCTCATCGTAAAGCTCATTTTCAGCGCCATCAAGGAACTCAACGAAAAAGAAGGGCTCACCGTTTTCCTGGTGGAACAAAACGCCTTCCATGCCCTCAAGCTGGCGCATCGGGCCTATGTCATGGTTAATGGCGCAATCACAATAAGTGGAACAGGCAAAGAGCTTCTCTCCCGCCCCGAAGTGCGCGCGGCTTACCTAGAAGGAGGCCACTGACATGTCGCTTTTTGTCGAGAGCAGTTTTTGGGTCTTCTTGCTGGTTACAGTTGTCCTTGGCGGTGGCGCGGCATTCATGGCCGGCCATTCCCTTGCGAAGGATTGGCGGAGCATCACGCAACTTCTGATCTTTATGATTCCTCTTGGCCTCGGCGTTCGGTTCCTTCACTTTGCCCTGTTTCAACAGAATCTTTTCTCACTGCAGTATTTTATCACCCACACGTTTATTCTCATGGGCCTGGCCTGCCTCGGTTACCGCCTGAAACGCGTAAGCCAAATGGTTACCCAGTACCCGTGGCTCTATGAAAGGTCAGGTATGCTGACATGGAGAAATAAATCTTAATTCACAAATTTGGCGCGGGAAAATCCGTTTTCCCTTTCCAAGCACGCCCCATTGGGCAATTATGCGCCCAAGGGTCAATATAACCCGAAGACGATTAATGAGTAAGAACAAGGGAGACGACTTTATGAAGAAATTAATCCTTGCAGGTGTGGCTTTGAGCTTCGCTGCAGCACTGAATGCTTCTACAGCGCTCGCTGATATCACCATTGCAACCGTTGGCCCTATTACCGGGCAATTGGCGGCAAATGGCGAGCAGATGAAGCGCGGCGCCGAAATGGCCGTGGCCGACATCAACGCGGCCGGCGGCATCAATGGCGAAATGCTGAAACTTGAAGTCGGCGACGATGCTTGCGATCCGAAGCAGGCTGTTGCGGTTGCCAACCAGATGGCTTCAAAGGGCGTAAAGTTCGTGGCAGGACACTTCTGCTCGGGCTCGTCGATTCCTGCATCCAAGGTTTACGAGGAAGAGGGAATCCTGCAAATCTCGCCTTCTTCTACCAACCCAAAGTTCACCGACGAGGGTGGCTGGAATGTGGCCCGTGTTTGTGGTCGTGACGACGCACAGGGTGCTGTTGCATCAGCCTTCATCGCCAAGAATTTTGCCGGCAAAAAAGTTGCCGTAATCGACGATAAATCAGC
>JBAVOA010000407.1:0-3984 GCA_049691635.1 Aestuariivirga sp.
GACGATGACCGGCACCGTCTGTTCCGTGAGGCCGCCGTGGGAGCGCAGCGGCTCGTTCAAGCCTGAGAGATCATGCCTGGCGCGGCTGGTGCCAATGACTTTCGATCCCTTCGGCCCGCCGGACACCACGATGATGTCGCCCATGCGATCCTCTGGCAGTTCAAACCGCGCGCAACCTTCGGCGCGGCCCAGCACCACATCGATGCCAGCCTGAGCCGAAATGAATTTCGAGATGTCAGCAACCGCTGCCCCTTTGGCATAGACCGTTGCGAAGGAACCCAGAGCGCCGTGGTGCTGCACATAAGGGTCGGTGATGGGCAGGATGACTTTCGTGGTTCCCGCGCCGAACTTCGCATCCAGGGCATCCTGCAGATAAATCACATCGGGTTCGCCATTGGCCAGATGCTTGACCTTCATGCCGTGGTCGGCCACAATCACGACGATGGCCCCCTGAGCATCCAGCTTGCCGAGATAACCGTCCATCATCGCGTAAAAGCTGTTGGCGCCCTTGGAGCCCGGCGCATATTTGTGCTGCACATAGTCGGTGGTCGAGAGATACATGAGATCGGGCTTGAACGATGCGAGCAGCTTTACGCCGGCTGCAAACACAAATTCGGAAAGTTCCGCCGAATAGACCTCCGGCACGGCCATGCCGACCGTTTCACAAACGCCCGCGATACCGTTGTCTTTCTGGGTTGCCCTGTCCGCATGTTCCGAGGAAAACGCCACAGCGGTTCCGTCAAAGACCAGTCCTTTGCCCAACAACAGTCGCAGCTTGTCCTTGGCGGTGATGACGGCGATCCTGGCTCCGGCCTTCTGGAAGGTTTCGAAGATAGTTGGCGCGCGCAGCCATTTGGGATCGTTCATCATGGTCTCAAGCCCGGTGACGGGATCGATGAGATAGTTTCCGCTGATGCCATGGACGGCCGGTGGGGCGCCGGTCACGATCGACAGGTTGTTGGGATTGGTGAAGCTCGGAATGACGCAAGCCCCACGCCGGTTCTCGCCCTTCGCAATCATTGCCTTGAGGTTCGGCATAAGCCCTTCGGCCATGGCGGTTTCCATATAGTCCGGCTCGCTCCCGTCACAGCAGATGACCGCGAGGGGCGCCTTGGGCCAGGCATAGGTGCGGCCATTCACGCTTACAGATTTGGCCTTCTCCGTCATGGAGTCTAGTTCTCCAGCGGGGTGAAATCCTTCACCCCCAACTCAGCCAGCACGTCGCGGATGGCATCGAGCACGGCGGCGATGACGCGCTCGTCAATCTGGCCGATGGTGCCAATGCGGAAACTGGGACGTTTTGTCAGTTTTCCCGGGTAGATGGTGAAGCCCCGCAGGCGCAACGCCTCGTAGAATTTTTCGAAATGGAAGTTGGGGTCGCGCGGCGTCAGGAAGGTCTGGATGATCGGCCCCGACATCGCCTCATCCAGCAGGGTTGAAAATCCCATTTCAGTCATGCCGGCCACCAGCGCATCGGCATTGCGCGCATAACGCGTGCCGCGCGCTATGACACCGCCTTGCTGTTCATGCTCCTTGAGGGCCTGATCGAAGGCCACCAGCGCGTGGGTTGGCGGGGTGAAGCGGAACTGGCCGTTGGCTTCAAGGCCGCGCCATTGTTCAAACAGGTCAAGCACCACCGAATGGCAGGCTCCGGCCGAGGCTTCGAGCAGATCGCGCTTCAAAACCACGTAGGAAAATCCGGGAACGCCCTCAAGGCATTTGTTCGAGGAGGACACCATCACGTCGATGTTCGAGGCCGCCATGTCGATGGGCAGGGCGCCGAACGACGACATGGCATCCACCATGAACACCTTGTCATGCAACTTCACTGTATGTCCGATCTCCTCGATCGGATTGACAATTCCGGAAGTGGTTTCACAGTGGACCATCCAGACATGGCTGATGGATTTATCGGCATCCAGCATGGTCACAACTTCTTCAACTGTCGGGACCGCGCTGTCACCCTTGTCGATCTTGAAATAGGGCCTGCCGATGCGTTCGAGGATGTTGGCTGCCCGGTCGCCATAGGCGCCGTTGGCCACGATGAGGGTCTTGCGGCGCTTGTCGGGACACAGGCTGCCAAGGGCCGCCTCGATGGCGAAGGTGCCGGAGCCTTGCATGATCACGCATTCATAGCGCCGGTCGCAATTGGCCAGTTCGAGGATGCGCTTGCGGATGCCGTCCACGATCTTCCGGAACTCGACGTCGCGCGAGCCCCAGTCTGCCAGCATGGCAAGCTTGACCGTGCGGGAGGTGGTCAAGGGTCCGGGGGTGAGCAGATAGGGCATGTCTTCCTGGCCCTCGGGGCCTGGAAAGGGCGGCTTGTAGGGGTGTGGCTTGGTGTTCATCCGGCTCTCCAATTTGTGCCGCCACAATAAGCCTTGACCAATATCAGTCAAATCGTATGTTCTTATGCAAACTATAGGTTCTACTGATATGACCAATGCCCAACTCAGGGCCTTTCACGCTGTGGCGCAACAGGGCGGTTTCTCCAAAGCAGCCATCGAGCTTTCTTTGACCCAGCCCGCCATTTCCGACCATGTGCGCAAGCTCGAAGAGGCCCATGGCGTCCAGCTGTTCCTGCGAGCGGCGCGGGGCGTGATGCTCACCGAAACCGGGCGCAAGCTTTATGCCATCACCGAACGATTGTTCGAAGCGGAGGCGCAGGCCTCGGAACTGCTCATCCGGGCAGAAACCCTGGAGGAGGGGCACTTGACGATTGGCGCCGATGCGGCGGTTCATGTCCTGCCGCACATCGGCAGGTTCAAGAAGGAATTCCCCCGCATTGCCCTGCGCCTCGTTGCCGGAAATTCCGCCGAACTGATCGCCAAGCTCCTGACCTTTACTATCGACATTGCGGTCACCGCCGAACACCCCCAGAACGACGCCATCGGCCATTTCAAACTGCGCGAAGACCGGCTGGTGGTCGTGGCACCGAGGAAAACCATGCGGCTCAAGGGCCCCCGTGTTTCCCTGTCCGCTATAGGCGGTGTGCCGCTGATCCTGCGTGAACAGGGGTCGACCACACGCAGGCTGTTGCTGGAGGAGATGCAGAAACGTAACCTCAGTCCAAAGAGCACCATTGAGGTCGAAGGACGTGAAGCCGTCATTGAATCCGTGGCGCAGGGGCTGGGCGTGGCGGTCATGTCGCACGGTGAAATCGCCTCGGATGGCCGGTTGCGCATCTTTGAGTTCAGCGACTGGCCGGTGAAAATGGAAGAGTGGCTTCTCTTCCTGCGTTCCCGGTCAGAACTGCATCTCATCAGGAGTTTTCTGGAAATGGCAAAGCCCACGCACTAGCTGAGCTTTGCCGCCAAGACCACATCGACATTTTGCCGGTGGATGGCTTCATAGGGCTCAAAAAGATTGACCCATCCCGCCTCGAGCGGTCCCTTGATGATCTCGCTTAACGGTTTCGTCCGCAAATCCGGTTCGTTGACACAGCGCTTCAGCATGCGGATATATTGCTGCGTGGCGCGGATGAAGGTTTTTTCATAGCCGCCGAGCCCAATGATTTCGGGATCGCCATGGTTGGGGAGAATGCGCTCCGGGGCCAGGGCCCATAGCCTGTCGAGATCTTTCAGATGGATGTCAAAGCTCTCCGGGTCGCCCACATAGGTCACCGTGTCCTCCATGGTGTCTCCGGCGAATAACAGCCGTTCTGATGGCAGCCAGAGAACCGTCGCATCATCGCTATGGATGTTTGCTTCGATCAGATCGACAGTCAGGCTACTCACCTTTAATTCCATGCGTCCTTCAAATGTCCGCGTTGGCATGATGAGCGACTTGACCGCCGGTGGCCCATGATGGGTGCCATTCTCGATGGCGGCCTTGTGTTTCTTGAGGTGCACTTCCGTGCGCTTGTTGGCGATGACCGGACAATCCGCAAAGGCCGCGGTTCCCGCCACATGGTCGAGATGCCAGTGGCTGAGCACCACCGTGAAATTCTTCACGCCGCTGTCGGCCAGGGTCTTCCGGATGAAG
>JBAVOA010000408.1:0-2205 GCA_049691635.1 Aestuariivirga sp.
ACTTGCAGAGGGGCAGGTAACACCGGTGTTCTTCGGTTCGGCGGAGCATGGCAATGGCATTGGCCGATTGCTGAAGGCGCTGCGCCATGAGGCGCCAACCATTGAGGCAACGGTGAAGTGCCTGGGCCTCAAGAGCGGTGCAGGTGTGACGGCGCAGGTGCTGAAAACCTTCCACACGGCCAATGGCGGAAAACTATCCGTCGTTCGCGTGCTGGCCGGTGAATTGGCTGATGGTGCGGTGTTTTACGGCAGCAGCGGCCAGGAAGCGCGGACGGCAGGTGTATTCTCCATGCTGGGCACCACGCCCAACAAGGTTGCGAAGGCCGGGCTGGGTGACACGGTGGCCTTGGGGCGGCTGGAGAAAATCAACACGGGCGAGACCATTTCAACTGTCAAAGGGGCAACGAAGCAGCTGGCGGAACAGAAGCCCGCACCTGGCGTTTACGGGGTTGCGGTGTCGGTGACCGACCGCAAGGACGAGGTGAAACTCACGTCCTCCATTGCAAAGCTGATCGAGGAAGATCCTTCGCTGTCTTTGGAGCATAATGCCAATACCCATGAGATGGTGCTATGGGGGCAGGGGGAGATGCACCTGCGCGTGGCGCTGGAACGGCTGCAGGGCAAATTCGGCGTGCATGCGAAAACCCAGCCGCGCCGCATCGGCTATCTGGAAACCATCAAGAAATCGGTGCAGCTGCGCGGGCGGCACAAAAAGCAGTCAGGCGGCCATGGCCAGTACGGCGATGTGACGGTGGAGATCAAGCCGCTGCCGCGGGGCTCCGGCTTTGTCTTTACCGACACGATCACAGGGGGCGTGGTTCCCAAGCAATATATCCCAGCGGTTGAAGCTGGCGTGCGGGAATGGATGGTGCAGGGACCGCTTGGCTTTGCGGTGGTGGATTTCAATGTCAATCTTTCGGAGGGCTCCTACCATGATGTGGATTCCTCGGAAATGGCGTTCAAGCTCGCAGCGCGCCTGGCCATGACAGAAGGCATGCCGCAATGTGCGCCGGTGTTGCTTGAGCCCATCGTGGCGGTTGATATCCATGTGCCGAGCGATGCCACCTCGCGGGTGAACCAGATTGTCACCGGGCACCGGGGGCAGCTTCTGGGCTTTGACGGGCGCGAGGGCTGGCCCGGCTGGGACACGGTGAAGGCGCATCTGCCGGAATCGGAAATCGGCTCCCTTATCATCGAACTGCGCTCGGCCACGTCGGGGGTGGGAACCTTTGTATTCGCCCAAGATCACATGGCCGAACTGGTGGGACGAAGTGCCGAACAGGTGATAACGGCGCGCAAGGCGCAGCTCGCCTCATCATAGAACTGTGATTGGGCGTGAATTGCCGAAACCCTTGCTGTTTCCTATTATACAGTGGGCAAAAGGAGCGCGCGGCACATGTTGATCAAGAATCTCAAGGGCTGGGAAATTCCGGAGTCCATGGTGACACCGGAGCACATGTTCCTCAATCGCCGGGCCTTCATGGGCGCTACGGCTGCAGCTGTGCTTTTCCCGGCGGCGGCACGGGCCGAGGATGACCCGTCGGCGGGCCTCTATCCGGCGAAGCTCAACGCCACATTTGCAGAGACGGGCCGCATAGTGACACCGGAGGAGACCAACCGGACCTACAACAATTATTATGAGTTCGGCACATCCAAGCAGATCTATGACGCGGCGGAGGCTTTGCCTATCCGGCCGTGGAGCGTGGTGATCGACGGCGAAGTGGAAGCGCCCATGACGCTTGGCATCGATGACCTGCTGAAGAAAGCGCAACTCGAAGAGCGCATCTACCGGCACCGCTGTGTCGAGGCGTGGTCCATGGTTGTGCCGTGGGCGGGATTTACGCTGAAGTCCCTGGTGGAGATGGCCAAACCCAGGGCTGAGGCGAAGTTCGTGCGCTTTGAAACCTTCAGCAATCCGGAAGTTGCAACCGGCCAGCAGCCGGGCCTGCTTGGCAGCTATCCTTGGCCCTATGTGGAGGGGCTGACCATGGCGGAGGCGATGAATGACCTGAGCTTCATGGTGACGGGTGCCTATGGCAAGCCGCTGCCCAAGAGCATGGGATCGCCGCTGCGGCTGCATCTGCCATGGAAATATGGTTTCAAGTCAATCAAGGGTATTGTGAAGGTGAGCTTTGTGAAGGAACGGCCCATCGGCATGTGGGAAGCCATCCAGGCTTCGGAATATGGCTTCTGGGCCAATGTGAA
>JBAVOA010000409.1:0-3103 GCA_049691635.1 Aestuariivirga sp.
TTCAACCAGGCCGGAGACATCCTCAAGGCGTTCGGAAATGCGGCTGCCGGTCATTTCCAGCTTGCCGGTGAGCTGCATCGAAATGCTTTCCAGGCGGTCGTCTACAGATGACGCGGCAGTCGAAAGCTGGTCGGCAAGATAGGTGTTCGCCGTCTCAATATGCTTGGAGAACTTGCTGTGCGCCTCGTGAAGCTGGCTGTTGGAAGCGGAGGTCGCGCTGTCGAATTCCTTGACCGCCTTGTCGATGCGGCCAACCAGAAGTCCGGTTTCCTGTTCGAAGCGTCCGCTGATCTGCAGCGTCGTCTGGCCCAAGCCTTCGGAGAAGGCTTCGCTGGCCTTGCCAAGATTGGAAATCATCTCGCTGCTGGCGGTATCGAGAATCTCGGCAAACTTTGCGCCGGTTCCGGTCATGCGGCCGGAAATATCGCCGGTGACCTTTTCAAGAATCTCGGTTGCAATATCAAAACGCGTGCCAAGTTCGCGGGCAGTCGAGTCAATGCGGGTGAACATTGAATTGCCGGCGCTTTGCAATTGCTCGGCAACTTCGGCCGAGGTCTTTTCCAGACGCTGGGTCATGATCACGTTTGCATCCTGCACCTGGCGCGCCACGCGCACTGCGGTGTCGGCGAAGGTGTTGGTCACTTCCGTCGAGGTCTGGTCGAGCTGGTCGCTCATCATCTTGGTGTTGGCAGTGAACAGGGCTGTGAGGTCCGTCGAGGCCTGGTCAAGCTGCGCGCCGATCCGGCTTTCCGTCGTCTCCAGCAGGTTGTTGAGTTGCACCGACGATGTGTCGAGCTTGCGGGTGAGATTTGCAGTCACCGACGTCACCTTGCCGGTAATTGACAGGGATGTATCGTCAAGGCGGCCGAAGAGCTGTTGGGCCGTCTCGTCCATCTTCGAGGTGATTTGATTGGACGTCTGCGTCATGAAGGTGAACATGTCTTCACGGGCGCCACCAATTTTCTGGATGTATTCACCGGAAGCGGCGATCATCCGGTCGGTGACGGTGCCACCGGAAATCTCGATGTTCTGGGCAAGGGCGATGCCTGAATCCTGCATCTGACGGCTGACGATTTCAGCGGTTTCCTTGAGATGCGACGAGATCGTGCCGCTGGTGGTGACCAGCAGCTCGTTGAGACTGGAACCGGTCGACTGCAACTGGCCCACAACACCAACGCCAGCCTGCTCGATGCGGGTGTGAACAAAGCTGGTCGCCTCGTCGATCTTGCTGGCCACGTTGGTGGCGGTCTCACCAAGCTTGTTGGTGATGTGGTCGCTTTGCAGATCGATAGCATCGAAGACGCGCAGGGCGTTGTTCTCGATGGTGACGCCAAGGGCATTGGCGCGGCTATCTAGATTGCCGTAGAGCTTCGAGGCTGTTTCCTCGATGTGGCTGTTCACATAGTTTGCCTGCTGATCAAGGCGGTCAAAGACGCCCGATGAGGTGTCATCCAGTTTCGCGTTGATCTGGCCGGCCTTCTGGCCGATTTCCGCGAAGAGGCGGTTGGTGGTTTCTTCCACCTTGCCGGCGAGGCCTGAACCGGCGGCGTTCAATTGGGTGAAGAGCTGACTGGCGGTCTGGTCCAATCCGGTGAGGAACTGGGCATTGGTAGATGACAGTCGGTCCGCCAGCTTGTGGGTGGCTTCATCCACGCCGACGATGATCTGCGTTGAAGCTTGGTCCAGATAGCCCTTGAGGTCGCCATGGGTGCGGGCCACCTTGTCCATGTAGTCCTTGGCGACATTCTGCAGTCCCTGGTCAACGCGGGTGCGACTCAGCTCAATCTGCTGGGCCGCGTCAATGCCAGAGCGTTCAATCAGACTGGCCACCTCGCTGGTGGTGGCTTTCAGGTGATAGGTGATGTTGCCACTGGAGCTCTGTACCACATCGGACATTTCGGCGGTGAGCTGCTTGATCTGGTCAATGCTGTGGGTAAGCAGGCCGGTGACATTGCTCTCCATGCCCTGGACGTTGCGGCCGAAGTTCGTGGTTTCGGCATTGAGGTGTCCCGCCGCCGAGGAAAGGGTCTGAATCTGGTTCTGCAGGTGCTGCGAGAAGGTTTGCAATTCACCCACCAGCATGCCGGACATGCGTTCCATCTGGGTTGTCTGTCCACCGATTTCATTGCCGGCGATAGTCGCGCGAGTGGACACTTCATCAATGGTCCGGGCCAGTTCGCTGGTAGAGCTCTTGAGGCCCTGTTCAAACCGGACAAGTGTCGATTGGGCGTTGTTGACGACGCTGTCGAGATTCTGGGTATTTATTTCGAGACGCGCCAAAAGAGGCGCGGATTCGTTGCCGACTACGAGGCTTGCCTGGTGCAGGGCCGCGCGCTGGTTTTCCAGTCCGGTCACCAGGGTGCGGATGCGGTCCTCGTTGCCGCCGAAGGCACGCTCGATGGCGGAGATTTCCTTGTGGACAATTTCTTCGAGAACCGTGGCACGCTGGACGGCGTGTTCAACGCCGCCGACAAGCAGGTCGACTTCAGAGCGCACCGCCTGGGCAATGGAGGTGAGGCCTTCCGTGGCAATGTCCTGCGGACGGATAAGGCGCATCGCCGATTGCATCAGGACTTCTGAAACCTGACGTAACTGCTGGGCCCGCCAGAGGAAATAGGCCATGACCAGCATGATGCCGATGGGCAGCCCGAGCAGGGCGAGAGACTGGACCATTTCGGGCGTCGTCTGGCTGGTGAAATTGGGCGAGTAAAAGGCTGACCAGCCAAAAACCCAAGCGAGGATGAAGAAGCCGGCCACGTAAAAAGCGCTGTAGGATGGCGGGCGGTTCAGTCTGGCCAGCATGAGGCTGGCGCCGGGGTCGTTTTCGTTGGCAGGACGGCCGCGCAGCGGGGCGTCTTCAAGGGAAGGGGTACGCCGCATGTCGGCATTACGGTCAGCCGAACGCTTGTCTCTGCGACGCGTTTCCACACTATTATTTGCCATACGATTTACCCACATTCTTAACTTAAATTTCCGGCCGCCTTTTGGGCAGTCGGATGACGCTTGATTTCATGAAAGAATCCGCTTTTCTACCGCAGATTGGCCCCTTCAATCCTTCTCGCCGGGACGTTTACCATAACGCATCGGTAACCATGGTAGAACC
>JBAVOA010000410.1:0-4412 GCA_049691635.1 Aestuariivirga sp.
GCTTCAGCCCACCCAAACCACCACACCACCCAAAGCACGTGCGGGCTTGAAGCCACGGCGGGGGCATCCCCTCCATCTTCTTTCCTTCAACACCAGCGGGCACCGCCCTGACCGATCCTCCATCGAGAGAGAAGATCAGTGCACGGAGGACTTCAGCTCTTCCGGGTGACGATGAACTGCGCTGCGCTGCGCAGCGCATCGGCTTTTGCGCCGTAGCCTTCCAGCGCCGCAATGGCGCCGCGCACCAGTTCGGCTGCCTTCGCCTTCGCCGCCGCAGCGCCCATGAGGGACACGAAGGTCGCCTTGCCTTTTCTCCGGTCTTTCTGGGTGGCCTTGCCCACCTGTTCCGGCGTCGCCTGAAGGTCCAGCAGGTCATCGGCGATCTGGAAGGCAAGGCCGATGCCATCGGCATAGCGGCGCAGGGGCGCTGCATCGGCGCCCGCCAGAATGGCGCCGGCCTCGCAGGCAAAGCGGAAGAGGGCGCCCGTCTTGTGGCTCTGGATGCGCAGGATGGCTGCAAGCGCCGCGGCCGCTTCGCTCTCCGCCTCGATATCCAGCATCTGGCCGCCCGCCATGCCATCCTTGCCGGAAGCTTTCGCCAGTTCCAGAACCAGAGCGCTCCGCACCTTCGCATCGGGATGGGTTTGTCCGTCCGCCAGAATTTCAAAGGCGAGCGTCAGCAGGGCATCGCCCGCGAGAATGGCGGTGGCCTCGTCAAACTGTTTGTGGGTCGTGGGCTTGCCGCGCCGCATATCGTCATTGTCCATGGCCGGCAGATCATCATGGATCAGCGAATAGCAATGCACGCATTCAAGGGCGGCACCCACGCGCAGCGCCCGCGCCGGCGGCACGTTGAACAGGCGCGCCGACTCGATCACCAGAAAAGGCCGCAGGCGCTTGCCCGCCCCCAGCGTGGCATAGCGCATGGCAGCGGCCAGCCGGGGCGAAGCGCTTTGCGCCAGCACGTGCCCGAGCAGGGCGTCGGTTGCGCCCGCCGCCTCCTGCAAGGCCGTCTCAAATTGTGTTTCGGGTGTTGACGTCAAGACCTGACCTGTGTGTTAAGACCACCTGTGTATCGTCATGACCATTGAAACTCAATCAGGTGCAACGCAACCCGGCCTGGAAACTTCGCCCCGGCGTTATCTTGACCGGCTGAAGCCGTGGCAGAGGTGGCTGGCCATCGGCGGGGCTTTCATTGTGGCCTGGCCCATTGTGATGACGCTGGTTTACACGGTGGTTCCGCCGCCGTTCTCCAACCTGATGATTCTCCGCCTGTTCACCGGCAACGGCATCCACAAGGATTGGGTGAGCCTGAGCGAGATCTCGCCGCAGCTGCCGCGTGCCGTGATCACCTCCGAGGATGCCCGCTTTTGCGAGCATAACGGGGTGGATTGGGTGGAATTCCAGGGCGTGGTTGATGATGTGTTCAACGATGACGAGGGCCCCATCCGCGGGGCCAGCACCATCTCGATGCAGACCGCCAAGAACCTGTTCCTCTGGGACGGGCGCAGCTTCATCCGGAAAGGCCTCGAAATTCCAATGGCTTACTGGATGGACCTGGTGCTTTCCAAGCGCCGCATGATCGAGATTTACCTGAATATCGTGGAATGGGCGCCGGGGGTCTATGGGGCCGAGGCCGCTTCCCAGCTGCATTTCAGGAAATCCGCCTCCCAGCTGTCAAAGCGCGAGGCGGCCCTTCTGGCAGCGGTTCTGCCAAACCCCATCAAACGCAAGGCCGGCAAGCCTTCCCGGCGGGTTTCCACCATCGCTAATCGCATTATGTCGCGGATGAATGGCATGGGCTCCTATCTCGCTTGTCTTGGGCCATAAGCTTCGCTATAAGCCGCCCAACCGTGGCGGGTTAGCCCCGCCTGATATGGAGTAGATTATGGCCGTTCCACGCAGAAAAATGTCAAAAAGCCGTATCGGCATGCGCCGCTCAGGCCAGAAGATGCAGACGATCACCTGGATCGAAGACAAGAAGTCCGGTGAGTTGCGCCGCCCGCACCACATTGACCTCAAGACCGGCATGTATCGCGGCCGCCAGGTTCTGGCCGTCAAGGCCGACGCTTAATATTGGCGTTTTGAAGGGCTGAGACCGGTCGTTTGGCCGGTCTTTTTCTTTGTTAACCGAACCCGCCGGTCTGGCCCGCGTTTTGCAGCGTGAAGGCCATGTTAGCAGGAAACTGGCGTATGATATCGGCGGCCAATCTGCGCGAAAGCGCGGACCTTAAGGCCGTTTTGCCCGCCTGGAAGCGCCTGGCGGACCATAGCCTGGCACCCTCCGGCCTCAACGCCCCCGAGCTTATCATGCCGCTTATCAGGTGCATGCCCGGCGCGGCACTGGCCACGGTAAAACAGGGCAATGACCTGCTTTTTGCCCTCCCGGTGACGAACTTGCGCCGCCTGCCAAAACTCCTCGCCAACTGGATCACGCCGCTCACCATCATCGGCGAACCCCACCTCGACCGGGAGTTTCCGCAGGTCGCCTTAACCTGTTTTATTAACAATCTCAAAAGTCCCATTGTGCTGCATTCGATCGAAGTGAACGGCCCATTTTGGAACGTGCTGGCCAAGCAGGATGCCCAGGTCGCGGTGCTCCATTCCTGGCAGCGTGCGGCACTCCATCTTGAAGGCACCTATGACGCCTGGATCGAATCGAACTTCGGCGCCAAACGCCGCAAGGAATACCGCCGCCTTAACAGCCGCCTGTCGGAGATGGGCAAGTACGGGGCGCGCTCCCTTGAGCCTGGGCGTGATTGCCGGAATTGGGTGGCGGAATTGCTGGCCCTTGAGGCTGCGGGCTGGAAGGGCAAGCGCGGAACCGCCATGGCGGCAAAGCCCGCCCTGCAGGCCGCGCTCTTTGAAGCCTGTCATTTTCTGGCGGTTGCCGGAAAGCTCCGCTTCTGGAAATTGACCATTGATGGAAAGCCAATTGCCAGCATGTACGCCATCGTGGAGGGCGACCGGGCCTGGCTCGGCAAGATCGCCTATGACGAGACCTATGCGAAATTCTCGCCAGGCGTGCTGCTCATACTTTTTGCCACGGAAAAACTTTTCGCCGAAGGCGGCATCACCCTGGCCGACAGTTGTGCCATCCCCGGCCATCCGATGATCGAGAACATCTGGCGCGACCGCCTCAAGGTCGCCGATGTGATGGTTGCGCCCCATTCAGTTGGCATGAAACGCTTCGACTTCATCCGCAAGGTGGAAAAATGGCGCCGGGGCGCCCGAAATTACGCCCGTGACACCTACTATTATCTGAGAGGCAAAAAGCGATCATGAGCATCGTCAGCATCGATCCCAGTGTAGCCCGCGAAAATTTCCTCAAGAAGCCCTTTGAACTGAGGCATGGCCTTTCGGACCATCCCTTGTTTGCCCTGCCGCGCCTGGTCGAACTTGCCAAATCCAGCCCACGTGACCGCATCGAATATAACTCCGGCAAGGTGGCCGTGGGCGTGAAGCCCGAGGACGTGCCCCGCATTGACATGCCCGCCGAGGACGTGATCCGAACCATCGAAACGGCAAATGCCTGGATGGTGATCAAGTTCGTGAATGAGGATCCGGCCTACAACCAGCTGCTCAAGGCTTTTGTCGAGGAAGCCAATGGGGCGGCGGGCAAGAAGCCCGGCGATTATTCCGACCTGCAGGGCTTCATCTTCATTTCGTCGGCCAATTCCACCACGCCCTTTCACATGGATGCGGAAGAAAATATCCTCATCCAGATCAGGGGCGACAAGTTCGTCCGCACTTTCGACAATGCTGACCGCATGCTGATTTCCGAAGAAGCCATGGAAATTTCGCCTGACAAGCACCGCAACCAGAAATATGAAGACTGGTACGAGCAGCGCGCCACGCTGCACGCCCTGAAGCCCGGCGACGCGGTGCACATGCCCTACATGGTGCCGCACTGGGTGAGCACGGGAAATTCCTATTCGATATCCATGGCCATGACCTGGAAGACGTCGGAAGTCCTGCGCCTCAACAAGATCAGGCTGATCAACGGCACGCTGCGCCGCTATGGCCTGCCGCAAAAGCCGCCGGGCATTTCGCCTCTGCGGGACTTCCTGAAAGTCGCGGCTCACGACGCCATGCGCATGGTTCTCGACCCCCTGCGCAAGTCGGAAAGCATCCGCCGCGTTCTGCGTGGGCTGATCTATGGCCGCAAAGCCAATTACTATCTGGAAGGCCAGACAAAAAAGGCTGGGATGTAGGAGAGTTTTTCCTTACCCCGCGATCACCTTGTCGGCAGCCACATAGGCATAGCCCAGGTCATCGGCCACGGCCTTGTAGGTCACCTTGCCATGGGCCACGTTCAGGCCGTTCTTCAGATGGACATCATCGGCCAGGGCCTTCTTCCAGCCCTTGTTGGCAATTGCCATGGCGAAGGGCAGGGTCACATTGTTGAGGGC
>JBAVOA010000411.1:0-1749 GCA_049691635.1 Aestuariivirga sp.
TCATTGTATTGCCGCTGGTGATCTATGGGCGCCGCGTCCGCACGTTGTCGCGCCAGGCCCAGGATACGCTGGCCGCTTCGGCCGCTTTTGCCCAGGAACGGCTGTCGGCCATTGCCACCGTGCAGGCGAACGTCCAGGAAGTCCATACCAATACCGAGTTCGCCAACGCCACGAAATTTGCCTTCTCGGCAGCCGCCAGACGCGCCTTTGCGCGGGCAATCCTCACCGCCGCGATCATCTTTGTGGCCCTGGGCTCCATCGTCGGCCTCCTGTGGTTTGGCGCACGCGAAGTGATCACCGGAAATTTGTCCGGCGGAACCCTGAGCCAGTTCGTGATCTACGCCATCATCGCTGCAAGTTCGCTGGGACAATTGTCAGAAGTTTGGGGTGAAATACAGCTTGCGGCGGGAGCCGCGGAACGCATTTCCGAACTTCTCGATGAAGTGCCCATCATATCCGCCCCGGATAAACCCCTGGCATTTCCACCGGTCACCAAGGGCCAGGTGAAATTCTCGGACGTTGCGTTCCATTACCCCACGCGGTTGAAAACGGCGGCCTTGAGCCGCGTGAGCTTCATCGCAAAACCCGGCCAGGTGACCGCCATTGTCGGACCATCGGGTGCAGGAAAGACCACCCTCTTTGCTTTGATCCAGCGCTTCTATGATCCGGCTTCCGGAACCATCCAGATCGACGGCCTCGACATCAGCCAAACCGATCCCCAGGACTTGCGAAAGCACATTGCCGTTGTGCCGCAGGATACAGTTATCTTTTCCGGTTCCGTGCTCGACAATATCCGCTTTGGCGCGCCCGGCTCCTCACGCGAGGCCACCATGGCTGCAGCCGTTGCAGCCCGCGTTGACGAATTTGCGAAAAAGCTCCCCAAGGGTTTTGACACCGAAGTGGGCGAGCGCGGCATCACCCTGTCCGGTGGCCAGCGCCAGCGCATTGCCATTGCCCGCGCCATCCTGAGAAACACCCCCATCCTGCTGCTGGATGAAGCCACAAGTTCCCTTGATGCGGAAAGTGAATCGCTCATTCAGGAGGCCCTGGAAAAGCTCACCGCCAACCGCACAACCCTGGTCGTCGCCCACCGTTTGGCGACCGTCCGCAACGCCGATCGCATTCTGGTCTTCGATGGTGGACGACTCGTTGCCCAGGGAACCCACGGCCAGCTCGTCAAGAAGAACCCGCTCTACGCCAAATTGGCGAAGCTCCAGTTCAGCGTTCCGTCAGTTTGAGCTCAAGCCTGCAATTCAACCAGCAGCTTTGCGAGCAGTTCCATGCCCGCACCCCAGCCCTTGTCCATGCCACCTATCGCAGCGGAAAAACAGGCAATCTCGACCGCGCTCGCCTCATGAGGCACCCAAGTCAAACGCAGCTTGGTCCGGCCGCCATCTTCCTTGAACGTCACCGTCGTAAGCAGCACCCGCGGCCAGTCCGCCATCATTGGAGAAGGAATGATATTCCAGTCCGCATCCGAAGAAGAGTGCAGCCAAACCAGCCGCTGGGGCGGAGTCACTTCGGTGTACTCAACCCGTTGATAGTTGGAATTGCCACCCCATTGCATTTCGCCGAGCCAAAGCCCGCCGGGTTTCAGTTCAAGGCGATGGACAATCGTCTTCACATTCGGCCCGTACCAGCGCGGCAACAGCTTCGGGTCGGTCCAGGTTTTCCACACCAACTCACGCGGTGCATCAAATACCCGCTCCAGCACATAAGTCGGCAAATCACTCATTCTCAGTTCCCTTC
>JBAVOA010000412.1:0-2910 GCA_049691635.1 Aestuariivirga sp.
CGCCATTCCCTCATCGACATCAAGCTTCGGGCCAAGGGCGACACCCATATTGATTTTCACCACACCACGGAAGATTCAGGCATCGCCCTCGGCCAGGCCTTTGCGAAAGCACTTGGCGACCGCAAGGGCATCCGCCGCTATGCCGATTGCCTGTTGCCCATGGATGAAGCACTGACCCGCGCTGCCATCGATGTCTCGGGCCGCCCCTATCTGATCTGGAAAGTGGATTTCTCGCGGCCGAAAATCGGCGCGTTCGACACCGAGCTGGTGCGTGAATGGTTCCAGGCCTTCGCCATGAATGCCGGGGTGACGCTCCATGTCGAAACGCTCCACGGCGACAATTGCCACCACATTGCGGAATCCTGTTTCAAGGCGCTGGCGCGTGTGCTGCGCGGCGCCATCGAAATCGATCCCCGCCAGAAGGACCGCATCCCATCCACCAAGGGTTCGCTCAAAGGCTGATGACGACCTATTCCATATACGCGAAGGAAAATGACACGGCGGCCGCCGATGCCATATTTTTGTCCGATGGATTTTCCTGGGGGGCCTTTGCTTTCACCTGGGCCTGGGCCCTGTGGAACCGCATGTGGATTGCAGCCGTCCTGGCGCTTGCCGCAATGGCCGTGGCCTCCGCCTTGCCGCCAGCGCAAGAGATTGTCCTGACCCTCGCCATAAATATTCTCATGGGCCTGCACGGCAATGACCTGTTGGGCTGGTCGCTCGCCAGGCGCGGGCTTGCGGAGATTGGCCTGAGCCAGGGCTCCAGCCTGGAGGAAGCCGAACTGCGCTTCTATTCCGGCGAGACAAAGACTTCTGCGATGCCGGCCTCAACGCCGGTGGATCACGATACGCTCGGCCTTTTCGGCGCCAGAAGCTGACGGCCATGAAAGTCGCCATCATCGACTACGGCTCCGGCAACCTGCACTCCGCCCTGAAAGCCTTCGAGCGTGTCGCGGGCGGCAGCGGGCAAATCGCCGTGACCTCCGATCCCGATCTGGTGCGCAAGGCCGAACGTATCGTGCTTCCCGGCGTAGGCGCCTTCAAGGATTGCTATCTCGGGCTCATGGCCGTTCCCGGCATGCGCGAAACGCTGCAGGAGCAGGTGATCGCGCGCGGCAAACCGTTCCTTGGAATCTGCGTCGGCATGCAGCTCATGGCGACGCGCGGGCTCGAACATGATATCACGCCCGGATTGGGCTGGATCGCCGGTGATGTGAAACCAATCGTTCCCGCCGATCCAAATATGAAAATCCCGCACATGGGCTGGAACACCCTTGAGGCCAAACAGCCCCATGCCCTGCTGGAGGGCATTGCCGCGGACCTCCATGCCTATTTCGTCCACTCCTATCAGCTCGAGGCAGCCCTGCCGGACGACGTGATCGCAACGGCGGACCATGGCGGGCCGGTCACCGCCATGGTGGGTTACGACAATCTGGCGGGCACCCAGTTCCACCCGGAAAAGAGCCAGACTCTCGGCCTTGCCCTCATCGCAAATTTTCTCCGGTGGAAACCATGATCCTGTTTCCCGCCATTGATCTCAAAGACGGCCAATGCGTGCGCCTGAAACTGGGCGACATGGCAGAGGCCACCGTCTTCAACGACAATCCCGCCGCCCAGGCCAAAAGCTTTCAGGACCAGGGTTTTGAATGGCTGCATCTCGTTGACCTGAATGGCGCCTTCGCCGGAAGGCCGGTCAATGGCAAGGCTGTTGAAGCCATCCTGAAAGCCATTTCCATTCCCGTGCAGCTCGGCGGCGGCATCCGCGACATGGCCACCATCGAACACTGGCTGTCGCGCGGTGTGACCCGCGTCATTCTCGGCACTATCGCCTTGCGCAATCCCGACATCGTGCGTGAGGCCTGCAAGGAGTTTCCGCGCCAGGTTGTCATCGGCATTGATGCGAAGGCAGGCCATGTTGCGGTCGAAGGCTGGGGTGAAAGCACCTCGCTCACGGCAATGGAGCTTGCCCGGCGCTTTGAAGATGCCGGTGTCGCGGCAATCGTGTTCACTGATGTGGACCGCGACGGCATTCTCAAGGGTATCAATTTCGAAAAGACCCTTGAACTTGCAAACGGCGTGAACATTCCGGTCATCGCCTCCGGTGGCCTTGCCTCCATCGCCGATGTGAAGCGCCTGCTGGAGCCCGACTGTGCCATTCTCGAAGGCGCCATCTCTGGGCGCGCCATCTATGATGGCAGGCTTGATGCCAAGGCAGCACTGAAACTCATTCGCGAGCGCGCGCCATGCTGAAAGCCCGCATCATTCCCTGCCTCGACGTGAAGGATGGCCGCGTGGTGAAGGGCGTGAACTTCGTCGATCTCCGCGATGCCGGCGATCCCGTTGAGGCCGCCAAGGCCTATGACGCGGCGGGTGCGGACGAATTGTGTTTCCTTGATATTACCGCCACCCACGAAAACCGCGGCACCATGCTGGATGTGGTCCGCCGCACCGCCGCCCAGTGCTTCATGCCGCTCACCGTGGGCGGAGGCGTCAGAACCATCGACGACATCCGCCAGCTTCTGCTGGCCGGTGCCGACAAGGTATCGATCAATTCCGCCGCCGTCGGCAACCGCCAGTTTGTGAGCGAGGCGGCAAAGAAATTCGGCAGCCAGTGCATCGTCGTGGCCATTGATGCCAAGGAAATCGCCCCCGGGCGTTTCGAGATATTCACCCATGGCGGGCGCAATCCCACGGGGATTGAAGCGGTGAGTTTTGCCAAGGAAGTGGTGGCACTGGGGGCGGGCGAAATTCTTCTCACCTCCATGGACCGCGACGGGACGGGCAAGGGCTTCAACCTGGCCCTCACCCGCGCCATTGCCGATGCCGTCACCGTGCCGGTCATAGCTTCTGGCGGCGTTGGCACTCTTGACCATCTGGTGGAAGGCATCCGCGATGGCCATGCGACAGCAG
>JBAVOA010000413.1:0-3698 GCA_049691635.1 Aestuariivirga sp.
ATATGATCCTTCGCTTCCCTCCGTGCTCGGCAATCAGGACCAACTGGTGCAGGTCTTCCTGAACCTCGCAAAGAATGCCGCCGAATCCATCATTGCATCGGGAGTGACCGGTGAGATTACCTTGACCACCGCCTTTCGCCCGGGAGTGAAGCTGTCCGTTACGGGTTCTAACGAGCGCGTGTCGCTGCCATTTGAAGTTTGTGTTCACGACAATGGGCCGGGTATCAACGAAGATCTGAGACCCCATGTTTTTGATGCCTTTGTTACGACCAAACCGCAGGGCAGAGGGCTCGGTCTCGCGCTTGTTGCAAAAATTGTCCGCGACCACGGCGGTATGGTTGAATGCATTTCCAGGGAACGCGGCACTACATTCCGCGTCCTTCTTCCAATGTTACGCCAGCAGAACGACCACCTGTCAAAACCACAAGAGGTAGAAACCATTGAGCGCTAAAACCATTCTTCTGGCAGACGACGACAGTACCATTCGTACGGTGCTGACTCAGGCCCTGAATCGCGCCGGTTACAGCGTAAGATCAACGGCCACGGCAACGGCCTTGTGGCGTTGGGTCTCCGAAGGCCAGGGGGACGCTATCCTGACCGATGTTGTGCTGCCCGATGAAAATGCTTTTGATGTAATCCCGCGCATCAAGAAGTTGCGGCCCAATTTGCCCATCATTGTGATGAGTGCTCAGAACACCATTATGACTGCGATTACGGCAGCGGAACGCGGAGCCTATGACTATTTGCCGAAGCCATTTGACCTCAATGCGTTGGTGCAGACGATGGGGCGCGCCTTGGCGCAGTCATCAAAGCCTGTTGCCGCGTCAACACGGCCGATGTCGGCCACAGAAAATCTCCCCATTGTTGGCCGCTCTCCAGCGATGCAGGATATCTACCGCATCATTGCCCGCCTCACCCAAACTGATCTGACCGTGATGATTGTCGGTGAATCCGGTACCGGCAAGGAACTTGTCGCGCGCGCTCTCCACGACTACGGCCGGCGACGCAAAGGCGCGTTTGTGGCTGTCAATATGGCAGCAATCCCCAGGGAACTCATCGAATCCGAACTCTTCGGCCATGAGAAGGGAGCCTTCACCGGTGCAACATCGCGCATGGCGGGCCGCTTTGAGCAGGCGGAGGGCGGGACACTCTTCCTCGACGAGATCGGCGATATGCCGCTCGAGGCGCAAACCCGCCTGTTGCGCGTCCTCCAGCAGAGTGAATATACTTCCGTCGGCGGTGTATCCCCTATAAAGGCAAACGTTCGCATTATTGCCGCCACGCATCGGGATCTGCGCCAACTCATCACCCAGGGACAATTCCGCGAGGATCTGTTTTTCCGTCTGAATGTTGTTCCCCTGCATATCCCTGCGTTGCGTGAACGCTTGGAAGACCTGCCCGATCTTGCCCGCCATTTTCTTGGGAGCGCTGCCACGGATGGACTGCCGCGCAAGGACATGTCGCAAGATGCCATAACCGCGCTGCAATCATACCGTTGGCCGGGTAATGTCCGCGAACTTGAGAACCTGATCAAGCGGCTGATGGCGATGGAAAGCGACGATACGATCACAGCAGGGTCGGTCACGCGGGAACTGGCAACTTCCCCCGTCATGAAACAGCCAAACGGCCAGTCAGTTGATTTTGATAAACCAGGCGAATTCTTTGAAAACTACCTGGCCGAGTATTTTGCATCATTTGGTTCAGGTCTTCCGCCAGCCGGGCTTTATGACCGCGTTCTAGCTGAAATTGAGCCACCGTTGTTGCGTGCCTGCCTTGCTGCCACGAATGGAAATCAGCTCCGCGCAGCCGATCTCCTGGGCATCAACCGCAATACGCTCCGGACAAAATTGCGGAGCCGCAGTATAAAGCGTGTTCGCGTATTGCGTTAACCACTACTGTCGCAAATCCGCCACTATTAGTGTTGATTTCAAGCCACAGTAGTGGTGAATCAGACCCAATGGTTGATAAGAGCGAACACGGCATTACCGGCAAACTCCGCCGCCTGACTGGCTGGGCGGGTTTTGGGCTGGTTGTCCTTGGAATTGCCAGCGGCCTGTCCACCTTTGCGATATTGACGGGCCTCACCCCAATAGTCCCGTCAAAGGACATCACAACCGCACTCCTGCTGTTGAACACCGGTTTGGTCGTCGTTATGGCCTTGATGATCGGCGGTCAGGTGCTGTTTCTTCTGAAAGAGCGGCGCAAAGGAACCGCAGGCGCCGGGCTGCATATCCGCCTTATCTCGCTGTTCAGTCTGATTGCAGTCGTGCCCGCGATTGTTGTCGCGGTATTTGCCTTCGTGACGTTGAGCCGGGGGCTGGACACCTGGTTTTCCGAACGCACCCAGGCCATCGTGAATTCGGCAGTCAATGTGGCCGAGGAGTACATCAAGAACACGGCCGAAGCCACTCGTGCCGACGTTGCCAACATATCGGCAGACCTCAACCAGCAAAAACCCCTGTTTGATTCCGATCGCGCGGCCTTCGTGCGCCGCGTTGCCCGTCACGCGGCGCTCCGGGGGCTAGCCGGTGCCTTTGTCTTTGATCAAAGCCAGAAGCGCATCGACGTTAACGTCACGGCGAGCGACAAGGTCAAATCTCTGGCCCCATCGCCGGAGATTATAGCTCATGCCGACAAGGGAGACCTGGTGCTGATACCGCCGGTTGAAGGCGGCAATCTCGTCCGGGCGCTGATCAAGTTGCAGAGTTTTCCAACCCATTACTTTTATGTCTACCGGCTCATTTCCCCGGCAGTCATTGAACAACTCACAAAGACGCGGGAGGCCAAGGCGGAATACGATAGGCTAATGAAACAGAGAACCGGCGTACAACTGACCTTTGGAATGGTCTACGCGCTTGTGGCTTTTGTTTTTCTCCTGGCGGCGATGTGGATTGGATTATGGTTTTCTGACCGTCTGGTGGCACCGATTGTGCGCCTCCTTGATGCCTCACGGCGTGTGGCCCAAGGGGATTTTGGCGCGAAGATAAGCACAATCGAAGGCATTGGTGACCTTGAGACCCTTGCCCGCACCTTCAATTTCATGACTGACCAGGTTGCTCAGCATCAGGCTGAACTGATGAAAACCAACGACCAGCTTGATCAGCGGCGGCGGTTCACCGAGGCCATGCTTGCTGGCGTCAGTGCCGGCGTTATCGGCATCGATCCGGAAGAGAAGATATCACTTACAAACCGCTCCGCACTGCAACTCCTCGGTGCCCCTGAACAGGACCTGCAGGGCAAGCCATTCAGCACCGCACTTCGCGAATTTTCGGCGCTCTTTGAACTGGCAAAATCGCGCCCCTCAGGGTTTGCGGAGGGGCAGGTGGAAATGCAGATCAATGGCCGCGACCTGAGCTTCGTTGCTCGTATTACCACCGAGTCGTCCGATGATGCCCAACATGGTTTTGTTCTCACCTTTGACGACATCACCGATCTCGTTTCGGCCCAACGCAACACCGCTTGGGCTGATATCGCCCGCCGCATTGCCCACGAAATCAAAAACCCGCTCACCCCCATTCAGCTTTCAGCCGAGCGCCTGAAACGCAAGTACAGCAAACAGATCCACTCCGACCGGCAGGTGTTTGAGCAATGCACCGATACGATCATCCGGCAGGTTGGTGACATTGGGCGCATGGTGGACGAATTCTCCTCATTCGCCCGCATGCCAAAAGCAGCCCCAGAGTCGATGAATCTTGCCG
>JBAVOA010000414.1:0-2926 GCA_049691635.1 Aestuariivirga sp.
GAACATGGCCATGTCGTCTTCTGCCATTTCAAAGGGCGAGACGGTTCTCGATACGGCCATGACGATCAATGCCATGCATCCCAATTTTCTGGTGGTTCGGCATCAATCGTCTGGAGCGGTTGAGTTGCTGGCGCAGAAGGTTTCCTGCTCGGTGATAAATGCCGGCGACGGACAGCATGAGCATCCGACACAGGCTCTGCTTGATGCGCTCACAATCCGCCGCCGAAAGGGTTCAATTGAAGGGCTGACGGTTGCAATTTGCGGCGATGTTCTGCACAGCCGGGTGGCGCGTTCCAACATCCACATGCTGAACAAGCTGGGTGCTCGGGTTCGTGTCGTGGCACCATCCACCCTTCTGCCTGCGGGCATTGCCAATTTTGGTGTCGAAGTTCACCGCAATATGCGGGACGGGCTTGAGGGCGCTGATGTGGTGATGATGCTGCGCCTGCAACTGGAGCGCATGAGCGGGGCCTTCGTGCCCTCGCAACGGGAATATTACCGCTTTTTTGGCTTGAACGAAGAGAAGTTGCGTTATGCCAAGTCCGATGCCCTGGTGATGCACCCCGGCCCGATGAACCGTGGCGTTGAAATTGATTCCAACGTGGCCGACGGGGCGCAGTCGGTGATCCGCGAACAGGTGGAGATGGGAGTTGCGGTGCGCATGGCGGTGCTTGATGCCCTGTCACGCAATTGGCCCATGGGAGCAACATCATGATGTCGCCTGCCCTCAAGCAATCGGCCCAGCGCAAAGCCTATCTGAATGCCAATATTGTTGCGCCGGGCCAAGGGTTGAATGGCAAAGGCGGCATTCTGGTTGAAGATGGCTGGATTCTGGCGGTCGGTCCAAAGGTGACCAAGGAGTCGATCGGTGCGGGCACGGCCAATTTCGACTGTGCGGGTGCCACGCTCATTCCAGGCCTCATCGATATGCGGGTGTTCACCGGTGAACCCGGCACCGAATACCGGGAAACACTTGCGACGGCCTCGGAAGCTGCGGCGGCGGGTGGGGTTACCACCATCATTGTCATGCCCAATACCCAGCCGGCGATCGATGACGCGGCGATTGTGGATTTCATTTTACGCCGGGCACGGGATACGGCCCTGGTGCGCGTGGCCCCGATGGCGGCCATCACCAAGGGACTTGCTGGCGAGCTGATGAGCGAGATCGGTGGGCTGAAAGAGGCCGGAGCCGTGGCGGTGACTGATGGCACCCATGCGGTTGCCAATGCCAACCTGTTCCGCCGTGCCCTCACCTATGCCAAGGATTTCGACATGCTGGTAGTGCAGCATGTGGAAGAGCCCAACCTGTCGCGCGGCGTCATCAATGCGTCAGAGACAGCATCGCGTCTTGGGCTTGCCGGAAATCCCGCAATGGCCGAAGTGATCATGCTGGAGCGGGATGTCCGCTTGGTCGAGATGACCGGCGCACGTTATCACGCGGCACAGATTTCATCTGCAATTTCCCTTGATGTCATCCGTGCGGCGAAGGCCAAAGGCCTGCCGGTGACCTGCGGGGTTTCCATTCATCATCTGACGCTCAATGAGAACGACATTGGCGCCTACCGGACCTTTTTCAAACTCTCGCCGCCCTTGCGCACGGAAGAAGATCGGCGCGCTCTAGTTGCAGGCGTTGCGGACGGGACGATTGACGTTGTGGTTTCTTCACATGATCCGCAAAGTGCTGACACAAAGCGGTTGCCCTTTGCCGAAGCAGCCTTCGGGGCAATTGGCCTGGAGACGATGCTGTCTGCAGCGCTGGGACTTTTTCACAATAAAGATACAACTTTAGGCCGTCTCGTTGAAGTCATGTCTGCAAAACCGGCAGAAATTCTGGGGCTGGAAACGGGCCGGCTGGCACCGGGGGCGCCCGCTGACTTCGTGCTGGTGGATCTCCATCTGAACTGGACCGTTGAAGAAACACAACTTCACTCGCGCTCCAAGAACTCTCCGCTGGAGGACCGTACTCTGGAAGGCCGTGTCATCGAAACGGTCGTTGCAGGGCGAACAGTTTACGCATACGCTCGCTAGCATCATGATTGAGACGATTGCCGTCCTCACCGGCTATTTTTTTGGCAGCATTCCCTTTGGGCTCCTTCTGGCGAGGGCGGCCGGACTTGGCGATGTGCGCAATATTGGTTCGGGCAATATCGGTGCGACTAATGTCTTGCGCTTGGGCAACAAAAAAATTGCTGCCCTCACGCTTTTCATGGATGGGTTGAAGGGTACGGCGGCGGTTTTGCTTCTGAATTATTTCGGCGGACCGCAGGCGGGAATGATCGCGGGACTTGCGGCCATGGCGGGCCATGTCTTCCCCATATGGCTCGGTTTTAAAGGCGGAAAAGGTGTGGCCACAAGCCTTGGCGTGTTATTCGGCTTGTTCTGGCCGCTCGGACTTGTATTCATCGGTGTATGGCTTGCGCTTGCCTTCGCGTTCCGCATCTCTTCGCTCGCGGCGCTCACCGCCTCAGCCCTTTCACCAGTTTGGGCATACATGCTGGGACGTCAAGATCTGCTGCTGCCAACGATCATCATTGCACTGACCATCTGGATCATGCACCGCGCCAATATTGCACGGCTTTTGAAGGGCAGTGAACCCAAGATCAGTCTGAAGAAGAGCAGCTAGCTCATGCAATTGCTGGATCGCACCCAACGACGCGATTGGATCCGGCTGAGCCAGAGCGAGAATGTCGGGCCAGTCACCTTTCAACATCTGATTGGCCGCTATGGAACAGCGGCCGCTGCTCTTGACGCCTTGCCGGAGCTCTCCGTGAAAGGCGGCCGGGCCCGTCCTGTCCAGATATTCTCAAGGGAAGACGCGGAAGCAGTCCTGGAACGGGCCGATGAATTGGGGGCCAGTTTTGTCGTGACAGGAGAGACGGGTTACCCTCCACTCCTTGCGCATATCCCGGCAGCGCCTGCCCTGCTC
>JBAVOA010000415.1:0-2055 GCA_049691635.1 Aestuariivirga sp.
GAAATCCGGCATCGACACGCGCTCGGGGTTGAGAAATCGCTCGAACAGCAGATTGAAGCGGAACGGGTCGAGATCGGTGATGGTGAGCGCGTATGCCACCATCGAGCCGGCACCCGAGCCGCGCCCCGGCCCCACCGGAATGCCTTGCGCCTTGGCCCACTTGATGAAGTCGGCAACGATCAGGAAGTAGCCGGGATAGCGCATCTTGATGATCACGTTGAGTTCGAAGTCCAGCCGCTCCTCATAAATTTCTTGGGAATAGCCCTCGGCCATGCCGATCGTGGCAAGCCGCTGAGCCAGCCCTTCCTTCGCCTGCCGGCGCAATTCTTCCGCCTCGTCGCCGTCACTGAAGCGCGGCAGGATCGGCGCATGGCCTTTCACGATGAAAGCGCAGCGCTGGGCAATCTCAACCGTGTTCTCAATCGCTTCCGGAATATCGGCAAACAGCGCCGCCATTTCCTGCTGCGACTTGAAATAATGTTCCGGCGTCACCCGCCTGCGGTCATCAGCGGAAACCACCTGCCCCTCGGCAATGCAGATCAGCACGTCATGGGCTGCGTAGTCGTCGGGCTTCGCAAAATAAACCTGGTTGGTGGCCACCAGCGGCACCCCAAGTTCATAAGCCAGCTCAATCAGCCCCGGTTCTGATCCCCGCTCGGCTTCCGTACCATGGCGCTGCAGTTCAATATAGAAGCGGTCGCCGAACAGCCCCTTGAGCCGTTCCACCAATTGCCGGGCAAGCGAGCTCTGCCCCTGCACCAGCGCGTCATCGATGGGACCATCAGGCCCGCCCGAAAGGCAGATGAGACCCTCGCTCAATTGCTCCAGCATCTCCCAGGTTACGTGGGGCAGCTCATGTTCCGGCGTCTGCAGAAAGGCCCGGCTCGAAAGCTTCATCAGATTACGGTAACCCGGCTCATCCTTTGCGAGCAGCGCAATGGGTGGCAGCTTCCGTGCATGGGTCTGGGTTTTCGCCACAGGCTCTGTCGGCGCCGGGTGAAATTCCACGCGAAGCGAACAGCCGATGATCGGTTGGATGCCCTTCTCGGCCAATGCTTCCGAAAATTCCAGCGCGCCAAACAGGTTGCCTGTGTCGGTAATGGCCAGCGCCGGCATGCCCGCCTCCTTGGCCAGCACCGCCATCTGCTTGATATGCAACGCCCCTTCCGCCAGCGAATAGGCCGAATGGGCCCTGAGGTGGATGAAGGTGGGAGGTCTTGAATCAGCGGCCATGGACACAAGTCTAGACCAGATTCGAGAAAGGTGTCAGGTCTTAGACCAAACCGTCCACAAGTACGCCCGCATGCAGGCTCACAATCCGGCTCATGCGGCTCGCCAGCGGAATATTATGGGTGGCAATCAGGGCGCCCAGGCCCTCTTCCTTGATCAGGCGCAAAAATTCTTCATGCACCCGCCCCGCCGTGTCCGGGTCGAGGTTGCCCGTGGGCTCGTCCGCCAGCAGCAGCAATGGCCGGTTGGCAATGGCCCGCGCAATGGCCACGCGTTGCTGTTCGCCGCCGGACATTTCCGAAGGCCGGTGTTCAAAGCGCTCCGCCAGCCCCAGCCGGTCCAGAAGCTCCTTCGCCCGTGCCATGGCCGCAAGCTTGGTTGCCCCCGCAATCAACTGCGGCATGACGACATTTTCCACCGCCGAGAATTCCGGCAGCAGATGGTGGAACTGATACACAAAGCCGATGCCGATCCGCCGGATGCGCGTGCACGCTGAATCATCAAGGGCCGTGCAGTTCTGCCCGGAAATGAAAACCTCGCCCGCCGTCGGCGCTTCCAGAAGCCCGGCGATATGGAGCAGCGATGATTTTCCCGCGCCCGACTGGCCGACCAGCGCTACAATCTCGCCGGCATAGACCTCCAGCTCCAGGTCCTTGAAAATATCAAGACGCCCCGCCCCCTCCGCATAGGAGCGCGAGACATGGCGAAGCTCAAGCGCCGGCACCATTATTCGTACCTCAACGCTTCAACCGGATCGAGCTTGGCCGCCCGCCAGGAGGGATAAAGTGTTGCCACAAACGACAGGAACAGCGACATCACCACAAT
>JBAVOA010000416.1:0-10368 GCA_049691635.1 Aestuariivirga sp.
GGATTGTCGATGCCGAGGCTTGCAACGCGGGCTTGCAGGACTTCCAGCGGATAGCTGATGCGGCATTCATAGCCAATTTCCTGTGGTGCCTGCCCCGTAGGCAATATCTTCGCCGCCAGTTTCTTCCATGCTTCCTGGCCGTCCCAGTCATAGACCGCGGCACGATTCACGCCTTTGAACGCCGGATCCGCTGAAGGATCACCGAGACCATTCAGCACCCGCCAGGTCCGGGCACTGAAAGGATTGTTGGCATAGGAATCGACCAGAGCAGAAAGCTTCCCCGC
This sequence comes from Aestuariivirga sp., assembly GCA_049691635.1. Lineage (GTDB taxonomy): Bacteria > Pseudomonadota > Alphaproteobacteria > Rhizobiales > Aestuariivirgaceae > Aestuariivirga. The sequence goes on from JBAVOA010000416.1 coordinate 285, forward strand.
ATCGCAGGCCGCCTGCGCCAGAGCCGAGCTTGAAAACAGGGCCAGAACGCTAAACGTTGCAATAAGTTTCCTATACATCTCAATCGTCTCCAGGAATCACAGGGGCAATTTAAGCCCGTCATAGGCCGGTTCAATGCCTGCTGGAAGCTCAGCCAGCAAGCTATCATAGTCCATATCGATATGCATATTGGTCAGAATGGCCCGCTGCGGCTTGAACCGTTCAATGGCCCGCAAGGTGTCATCCAGGCAGAAATGGCTGGGATGGGGTCCACGTTTCAGCGCGTCAACAATCCAGATATCGAGATTTGAAAGGAATGGAACGCTGGCATCAGGGAGGCCGTTGATGTCCGGCGTATAGGCCACATTGCCCATGCGGAATCCCAGGGCATCCAGATGGCCATGCTGAACCACGAACGGTATCCCTGAAACTTCGCCACCTGCCCCCGCCAGCGTGATTTCCTGTCCGGCCTCAATGAGGTTCGATACCAGTATCGGTGGATAATCGCTTCCTTCGATGGTTTGAAAACAATAGGAAAAACGCCGTTTCAGCAGGGCCATGGTCTGCCCGTCCGCCCAAACCGGCACCCGCTTTCTCTGCCGCAGGAAGAAGCCCCGCAATTCGTCGATGCCGTGGGTATGATCGGCATGCTCGTGGGTGAACCATACCCCATCAATTTCACCGACATTCGCACTCAGCATCTGCTCGCGCAAGTCCGGAGACGTATCAATCAATACCCGCGTTGTACCTGCGGCCCCGGTTTTTTCCAGCATCACGGAACAACGCTTGCGTCGATTCCTTGGGTTGGCAGGATCGCACAGGCCCCAGTCGCCACCGATACGCGGAACGCCCCCTGACGATCCACAGCCCAGAATGGTCAGCGTCGTCATGTAAACCGTTCCGGCCGCGGTATCTTGGAAAATAGCCTGAAAAAATTGTCGCTGGTTATTTTGGCCATAATGTCGACCGGTACGTTCTTGACTCCAGCCAGTTGCCGCAGTGTTTCGACAACAAAGGCGGGTTCGTTCGATTTACCCCGATGGGGAACAGGCGCCAGGTAAGGTGAATCCGTCTCGACAAGCAGCCGGTCCATGGGCACCTCAGCAGCAACAGCACGCAAATTCTCGGCGCTCTTGTAGGTGAGAATGCCGGAAAACGAGACATAGGCGCCAAGTGCCAAACCGCGTTGTGCCAGTTCCATTGAAGAGGTGAAACAATGGAGCAATGGCTTGAAGGCGCCCTTCCCCATTTCCTTCTCCAATATACTGGCTACATCCGAGTCAGCCTCCCGCGCATGGATAACCAGCGGCAGGCCGGTTTCACGCGCTGCTGCAATATGCAAGCGAAAACCCTGCTCCTGCGCCGCGCGCGGGCTCAGATCATAGTGGTAGTCAAGTCCCGCCTCGCCGATGCCAACCACTTTGGGATGCTTGGCAAGAGCGACGAGATCAGCGACCGTGACGTCAAGTTCCTCATGGGCATGGTGGGGATGGGTTCCAACGGTACAGAACACATTCGGGTTGTCCTCGGCAATGCCGAGCAGTCGATCAAATTTCTTGACCTGCGTACCTATCGAGACAATGAGCCCAACCCCAGCAGCCTCGGCATAGGCCAGCACCTCAGGCAGCCGCTCTGCAAGCCCCTCAAAGTCCAAGTGGCAGTGGCTATCGACAACAAGAAAGCTCAACTCTTTGTGGGGGCATCCCCCTCCTCTACATAACGCGGAAAGATAGGTGCTGGTGCAGGCAACAACCCACCCGGCACAAGCCGCTTGGGCAAATCGGCAAAACCACGCTCGGTCACACCCAGGAGATCAAGAAGCTTCGTAGCCGATTCCGGCACATAAGGCTGAATAAGAATACCAACGATGCGTAACACTTCCGCAGTTACATAAAGCACCGTCTCCATCCGCGCTGGATCCGTCTTCTTCAGCGCCCAGGGCTCCTGCCCCGCAAAATAGCGGTTCGTATCAGCCACCACCTTCCAGATCGTATCCAGCGCACGGCTGATGGCAAAATCAGCGTGGTGCACACGCACGTCAACCAGCAAGCCATCAGCCGCCGCAAGGATTTCCCTGTCTGCATCGTTCAGAGGTCCGCAGACGGGTATCTTGCCGCTGCAGTTCTTCCCGATCATCGACAGCGAACGCTGCGCCAGATTACCCAGATCATTGGAAAGGTCAGCATTCATACGTGCCACAATAGCTTCGTGGCTGTAGTTGCCATCCTGCCCAAAGGGTACCTCGCGCATGAAGAAATAGCGCACCGGATCAACTCCGTAGGCCGCCACGAGATCGGCAGGAGCCACGACATTGCCAACCGACTTCGACATTTTTTCACCGCGGCTGAACAGGAAACCATGCACTACAATCTGCTTGGGCAAAGGTAGCTTTGCCGACATCAGGAACGCCGGCCAGTAGATCGCATGGAAGCGCGTGATGTCCTTGCCAATCACATGGGCGCTTGCCGGCCAGAAACCGGCCTTTTCAGCTTTTACATCGGGATAACCCGTAGCCGTAATGTAGTTCGTCAATGCATCAACCCAGACATACATGACATGCTTGGGATCACAGGGAACTGGAACACCCCAGTCAAAGGTCGTGCGGCTGATCGAAAGGTCGTTCAGGCCACGCTTGACGAAGGCAACGATCTCATTCTTGTATTTTTCGGGAACAACGAAATCCGGATTGCGCTCATAGTAATCCAGCAGCGGCTTGGCATAGGCCGAGAGTTTGAAGAAATAACTTTCCTCGGCTACCCATTCAACGGGGGTGCCAGTCTTGGTGGAGTACTTCTTGCCTTCCCGATCCTCTATTTCATCTTCGTCATAGTAGGCCTCATCCCGCACCGAATACCAACCGGAGTATTTGGACAAGTAAATATCGCCGTTAGCCTCCATCCGCTTCCAGATATCCTGCACCGCTTCGCGGTGCCGCGCCGAGGTCGTGCGGACGATTTCGTCGGCGCGCGCATTGAGGAGTTCACCCATGACTTCAAATTGGTCGGCTGTCCGGTCCGCAAGGGCAAGGGGCGTCAGTCCCACTCGCGCCGCCGTCTGCTGCATCTTTTGCCCGTGCTCATCCATGCCAGTCACAAACAACACGTCCGCGCCGTCAAGGCGTTTGAAACGGGCCATCACATCCGTGGCAATGCGCTCGTAGGCATGGCCAATATGGGGCGCCCCATTTGCATAGGGAATGGCGGTCGTAATCAGGTATTTCTGTTTTGGCATGAGTTCCGCGAATTAAAAAATGATTAGGCCGTCTTCATGGCCTCGGTGATCAACGACAGGGCGTTGATCACCGCCTGACGTCGATCAAGATTTAGGGCATTTGTCTGCCGAATGGAATGCCCTATTGCCGCATATGCATCTGCCATTCCGAGGCCTCCACCGGCAAGCCCTGCCCTGCGCGCTTCTCGGCCAACCCAGTCTTCCATAAGGTCGAAGAAGGTCTCAAAATCGTCGGTTGTGCTGGTGCGGGAGCCAAAACGGTTGCCGAACTCAACCAGTGAAACGCCGCCCAACTTTCCCATGGCTCGAAACGCGGCAAATGATTTGGCGCCGGCTGAATCAAGAAGGTCAAGCCCCCGGCCAGGACTTCCCCCCGCCAAATTGACGGCTATTTCCAAGGCCTCTGGCGTTGGGGGCTCATCCAAAGGCAAATGTGCCAGAACTCTTCTCGTTTCCTCAAGCGCAAGTGGAGTTAAATCAATCCGTATGCACCGTGACCTGATGGTCCGCAGCAGACGTCCGGGCTGATTGCAAACCAATAGCAACAGGCACTTTGGTGGTGGTTCCTCGATAAGCTTCAGCAGCGCATTTGCGGACGCAGTGTTGAGATCATCTGCCGCGTCAATAATGGCCACGCGCCAGCCGCCGCTTCCCGCCGTGAGCCCAAAGAATTCAGAGAGCTGGCGGGCATCATCAACCGCCAGTTCAGTCTTCAATTTCTTGGTCTTGCTGTCCCATCTGCGCTCCAGCACAAACAAGTCCGGATGGGATCTTGAAGCCAGCCAATGAGCAGTGCGGGAATTGGGATCAATGCCGAGATCATCGGAAAATGTCCGGTCATTGGAGAGTACGAAGCCCGCAAAACGATACGCAAGGGTGCTCTTGCCGATACCCTTCGGCCCGGAGATAAGCCAGGCATGGTGCAGCTTGCCCGACTCAAACGCCAGCCGCATCCGCTTTTCGGCATCCAAATGGCCGAGCAAAGTTCTGGCATTGCGGGGATGCCATTTCACTTCCCGTGGATCGCCCGCCTCTTCAGCCATGAAACAGTTGCTCCGCTGCCGCAGCAATGAAGGCTTTCACGTCCTCGATGGAACCCGAGGCGTCAACAATCCGGCACCGCCTCGGTTCCGCCGCCGCTATCTTCAAAAACCCTACCCGCAACTTTTCATGAAACGCGAGGCCTTTCCGTTCATAGCGGTCTTCGGAACCGTCCCCGCGGGACTTGGCCCGCACCAGCCCGAGAGCAGGGTCAACGTCAAAAATGAACGTCAGGTCAGGCCGGGTTGAACCCGTGATCGTTATTTCAAGGGAGTCCAAGAGCGCCATATCACAGCCGCCTGCATAACCCTGGTAGGCCCGCGTTGAATCACTGAAACGATCACAAAGAACCGTATGACCTGCCGCAAGAGCCGGTCGAATGACTTTCAGCAAATGGGAAGAGCGCGCCGCGTAATTGAGAAGTGCTTCCGCCTCGGCCGTCCACCGCCCCGGATCGCCGTTTACCAGAAGGGATCGCAGGGCTTCAGCTTCTGGCGTTCCTCCCGGCTCACGTGTCTTAACCACGGTCATGCCTTGCGCCTGGAGCGTATCAGCCAGCAGCTCGAGCTGTGTCGACTTGCCCGTCCCTTCTCCACCTTCAAAGGTGACGAAAACCCCAGCCACCCTAGCCGCCCAGCGCCATGATCATCAGGCTGTCAAGCGCTCTGCTCCAGATCGAGTCCGTGGCATCCACTGCATTTGCCGTCTCCACGGGAATTTCGGCGATCGCCTTGCCATCCATCATGAAACTCACCGTACCGAGCCTTTCACCTGCCTTCACAGGAGCAATGAGCGGACCCGCATAGGACAACTTAACTTCCACATGTTCCTGCTCCTTTGGTGACAGGGCCAGACGAAGATCCTGCTTGATCACCAGGTCAACCCAGCGCGATGAACCGCCCCAGACCCGTGCCTTGCTGACCACATCGCCCGCCGTATAGACGTCAATCGTCTTGAATTGCCGGAAACCCCAGTCCAGAAGCTTTTGGGCCTCTTCCTTGCGTTCTTTGATGGAGGTCAAGCCGGCAACAACCAGGATAAGACGACGACCATCGCGCACAGCTGATCCTACCAGTCCATAACCCGCGTCTTTGATATATCCGGTTTTCATGCCGTCAGCTCCGGGATAATCAAGCAGAAGCGGATTGCGGTTTTTCTGCGTTATATTGTTCCAGGTGAACTCCCTGTCGGCGTAGATTTTGTAATACTGCGGAAATTCCGAAATGATGTAGCGGGCAAGAATTGTGAGATCGCGCACACTCATCAGGTTTTCCGGCTTTGGCAATCCTGTCGCGTTCTGAAAGACCGAGTTCTGCAACCCGAGCTCTTTCCCGCGCTTGGTCATGCGCGAGGCAAATTCTTCTTCTGAACCTGCAATTCCCTCAGCCATGGCGATGCACGCATCATTGGCGGATTGGATCATGGCCCCATGCATGAGGTCAATCAATCTAACGCTCGTATTCACATTGGCATACATGGTTGAGCCACCCGACGACGTGCCGCCGCGGCGCCAGGCATTCTCACTGATCAGGAATTCCTGATCCTCCGTGATGTCACCGGCCTTTAAGGCCTCGAAAACCAGAATCATTGTCATGAGCTTGCTCATGCTGGCGGGCTGAACCACCTGATCCGCATTTTTCTCAAAGAACACATTGCCCGACTTGGCATCAATCAGGATGGCATTGGGCGCCGTGGTTTCAAAGGGCAGCTCCTGGGCGCGAGCAACCCCGGACATGACCAGAAAAACAATCCACACGACAGTTTTTAGGAAGGCCCGGGTACCTGGCACAGTTCACCTCATTGAAGGCATGAACCTACTGAGCTTTCACGGTAAAATCAACGCGAAGGTTCTATTGCAGCGATGCTTGCTGAAGGTGGGATTCAAGCAAATGGGCATCCGGCAGCCCATAGCCATGCACCTGGTTAAGGGCAATTTGCGCATCATTAAGGTTATCGAAGGGCCCTACCCGCATCCGGTAGACCGGGCCGTCGGTTCCCATGAGTTCGGCCACCTGAACCGGACCAATGTTGATAAACTCCTGGCGCAGCCGCTCGGCGTTATCTGGATCGGCAAAAGTGCCCGCTTGCACAAAATAGTTTACAGCGCTGATCTGGGCTTGCTCAACGGGTTGCTCGGGCTCCGCCTCGTAACTAGCTTCCTGTGCACTGTCGGCCTGTGCAACCTCGACAGTTTTGGAGCGGCGCGTGTCAGCCAATGCAATCATCTGCCGCATAGGAGTACCATTCTTCAGTTCGCGGTTCATTGCCATAAGATGCGAGCCGTTGTCATCCAGTGGTGCTGGTCCGATATACTGCACCCGGACTGTTGTTGTTCCCTGTTGCTTGTAACCCAGCGCGATGGCCGATTGCTTTGACAAGTCAATGATACGCGGTCCGACAAAAGGTCCGCGGTCATTGATCCGCACCACGATTGTTGCCCCGTTGTTGAGGTTGGTGACTTTGGCATAGCTGGGCAGCGGCAGCGTGGGGTGGGCTGCCGTCAGACGGCTCATGTCAAACCATTCACCGTTTGAGGTCATGCGCCGGTTGAACGCTTCGCCATACCATGAGGCTGGCCCCTTCTTGTCGTAGTTGGGTTGTTCCTTTGGCGTAAACCAGCGGCCGGCAACCTGATAGGGATCGCCAACCTGATAACGCCCTCCGCCCATGGGGATGGGCCCATTCCCCTTGTAGTAAGGGCTACCTGTTCCGGCAAAGGGATCACGGGAAGAGGAACGCGACGATTTCTGGGACGAACAGCCGGAAATCGTCAAACTCATTGCGAGCAGGATGCACGATACACTGAGCAATTTACGCATACACACTCCACTTGACCCGCAAGACCCCTTTGCGTTACCGCAAAACCACGGCGGCAATTTTCGCGCGAAGAGCGTAAAGATGGAGTTGAATTGCTTGGTTAACTAAACTTTAAATTCAGTTTAAAATCAGAGGTGAAACCGGAGCCGCAGCGGGCGTGAGCCGCACCAGATTTGATTGCGCAGATTCGATGCCCTTCTCCGCCGCCTGCTTGTAATAGCCGGCAGCCTTGGTCCTATCCTTGGCAACCCCCCAACCCATCTCATACATGCCGCCGAGATTGTTGAGACCCCAGCCATCGCCCTGCTTTGCTGCCAGTTCGAAGAGCTTGAAAGCCTCAGCCACATTCCGTTCGACGCCCTTGCCATTCAAATAGAGAATGCCGAGGTTATTTTGTGCGACAGCCAGGTTTGAATCGGCGGCTTTCCGGTACCATTCGACAGCTTTTACCTCGTCAACCGCAACACCCAGCCCGTATTGATGGGCCTGCCCCAGGGCGTTCTGCGCTTCGAGGTGGCCGCTCTTGGCCGCTGCTTCGTAAAGTTTGACAGCCGTTTTCAGGTCCTTGGTCAGACCCTTTGCCCCTTTGCTCACGATGCGGGCGAGACGGAATTGCGCTTCCACGTTGCCAGCAAGGGCCGCCTGCCGGTACCATTTCGCGGCTTCGGCAATATTCTTCTTTGCCCCACTGCCCTGCTCATAGGCACTGGCTACCGCCATCTGAGCGTCTTCATCGCCCACTTTGGCAAGGTTCAACTTCTTGGTGAAAGGCAAATCTTCTAGCGTTTCCGCTATGGCAAGTGTGGAAAACCCAAGAGTTAACGCGAAAAGCAAACTGACAAGGACACGTATCATGTGACTGCCTTACTCCCGCAACGCTTAGTTTGATATAAAATCATGACAATAATCTGGCAGCCCTCAATTCGCGCGCACGAAGAGCATCGTCTTGCAAAGGGGCCCGACGCAGCCTTTCACCTTCATGTTGTCGCCTGAGAGATTCATGTAGGACGAATAGGTGCGTCCGTCGTCGGCATTGTAGATGGTTCCCTGCCACCTGTTCTCGCCTGTGGACTTCATGTTGGCCAATATGGTGAGGCCTATCAGCCGCCTGCTGCGTAGGGCTTCATTGGGATTTTTTTTGTCAACTTTCGGCACGCCCTGCTTGTTAAGTGGCTTGGCCAAGCCAACAATCGCCCCGCACAGGCTGTCCCCACAGGGAGCGATTCGCACCGTGACCTTGCCGCTGTCCAGAGTCCAGACGCCACTGGCCGAGTCATCGGCCAACGCAACCCCAGAGAAACCCAACGCCAGAAACCCCGCGATTCCAGTTTTCATGAATAGTTTCAATGTCGATCTCCATCCGAAAAGAGAGCCAAAAGAGGTTAATGCCTAGCAATTGCCACGTTTTCGTAACTCAGCTACTTTCCCGCCAGTATATAGCAAAGGAAGCCGGCCATGAGCAACGTCACCAACATCAGCCGCCACCGCAGCCATGACTCCAACGAATGGCAATTGCGTGTTGACCTTGCGGCAGCTTTTAGGCTGGCGGCCAGGAACGACTGGCACGAAGCGGTAGCCAATCATTTCAGTCAAGCCATCTCCAACGACGGCAAGAAATTCTTGATGAATCCCCGCTGGCGCCATTTCTCGAAAATCAAGGCATCGGAGCTACTCCTGCTCGACACCGAAGACAAGTCCACCATGCAGAAGCCGAACGCCCCCGATCTCACCGCTTGGTCGCTCCATGGCAGGCTTCATGCCCTGCTCCCCCAGGCCCGCTGCATCATGCACCTGCATCCGCCCTTTGCTACCGCCATTGCCTCACTGGCTGATCCGGACATCAAGCCTATCGATCAGAACACGGCGCGGTTCTTCAATCGTGTGGCCTTTGACATGGACTACGGCGGCATGGCCAATACCGACGAGGAAGGCGAACGCCTGGCCCATCTCATGGGCAATAAGTCCATCATGATGATGGGCAATCATGGCGTGCTGATTTGCGCCGCAACGGTCGCCGAGGCTTATGACCTTACCTATTATCTTGAGCGGTCGTGCCGCAATCTTGTGCTTGCCTACCAAACCGGCCAGCCCCTCCACGTGATGAGCCCCAAGGTCGCCGAAAAGACAGCGCTGGAATGGGACGCCGACCGGGAACAGTTCCTCGCCCATTTCGCCGAAATGAAATCTATCCTTGACGACGCAGACGCAAGCTACGCCGAATAGGACTTGAAACCTTGGCGGGTCATGCTACACGGCGGGATCAATGACCGGATTTTCCCTGCGGAGGGGTGGCAGAGTGGTCGATTGCGACGGTCTTGAAAACCGTTGGGAGTGAAAGCTTTCCGGGGGTTCGAATCCCTCCCCCTCCGCCAATTGTACAAATAAAAACATTATATTTCATATAATTATGAAAATACGGTGGATACCACCCCACATTTCATACCACATTCTCAATCGATGTTATGCTCCTTGGATCTGCCAGCAGTCTAGTTGAGCACCTTATTTCCGCATTTCGCACTTGGTGCTGACTACGTCTTTTGTCTGTTGGCATCGAAGACCACGCCATTGCAGCAACCGACTACGGTCGAAATCTGCCTTAAGGACCGGCTTCATCCGATTCACCCGCCGGATGTGCCATGTCAGCCTCGTTCAGGCGAGCTTAACATACTGATTACTATAGCTGAATCGCGCCAAAAACACCGCAAAATTGCTCTTCATTCGGCGAATGCAGGTTAGATTACCTAATCAACTCGGCATTCATCAATCTGTCAGCTAGGATTTACTAGGATTTGGCCCAGTAAGTTAGTTAAAGGGCTCTTGGAATCTCGATTTCCTGAAGCTCTTTTGGTGTTGAGTGCAGCCATGATTTCCCGTCGCAGTTTCTTGTGGATCACCTTGATTGGCGGTATCTTTTTACCGCAGAGGTCTTCTTTTGCGATGGATAGTCCAGACAGCAATGATAACGAGCGCGAAGATCGCAGCGACGGCGACGATCAT
>JBAVOA010000417.1:0-1657 GCA_049691635.1 Aestuariivirga sp.
GGATTGTCCTGGGCATAGGCGCGCACCAGCTTGAGGTTGGGTGATTGGGCATCGCCTTCATTGCTCAACACCAGAGCATGGGCGCCGTCGGCGACGAGAACGCGAAACTTGTTTGACAGTCTTTTCATAAGTGCCTCCACTGGCCTAGCCGCACTTGAGCATGGTAACAGTCTGTGTATCTTGTTTCAGATCAAAGGACCAATCTTTGCTCCAGAGGTTATGATGATGAAGCTCTTCGGCTTTGAAAACCGCCAGCAGAAGCTGGCCTCGCCGGCGCGCTTTGCGTCCCGCCTGCTGCGGAATACCTATTGGGCACTTGGCACCATCATTGTGGCGATGGCCATCGGGATGTCGGGCTACATGGGTTTTGAAGGCATGGGTTTCATCGATGCCTTTGTGAACTCAGCCATGATTCTTTCAGGTATGGGACCCATGGGCCCGCTGCAGTATGACGGCGCCAAGATCTTTGCCGGGTTCTATGCAATCTTTTGCGGGCTGCTGATCTTTGCGGTGGCGGGCCTCATATTGGCGCCGATATTTCACCGGGTTCTGCACCGTTTTCACGTGGAAGATGATAACGCCAAAGAAGATGTGGCCCCAGTTACCCGGAAAAAGATTACCAAGAATTAATCCAGATCATTGTTTTGATCAGGCATTTGTCAGAACTTCCCCCCTATAACCCTCAGCAACGAGATTTTGTGACGGTGAGAAAATTGCGATGAATGTCGCCGAGCAGCGATACACGCCGGACGAGACCGGCGATGCGCCAGCAAGGCCTGTCAAGGTATGGGACCTGCCGGTCAGGCTGTTTCACTGGCTGCTGGTCGCCTGTGTCGGCGCTGCCGCGGTGACTGGCTGGCTTTTGCCGGTGACCTGGCTGCAAGTTCATCTCATCGCCGGAACGGTGATCGCCGGCCTTGTGCTGGGGCGGACCGTGTGGGGGTTCACCGGAAGCCGCTATAGCCGGTTTCGCAGTTTCATGTTTTCGCCTGAGTCAACGCTTGCCCATGTCAAAGACCTCATGGAGGGGTGGGTGCAGCGCGAGGCGGGGCACAATCCGCTGGGCGCTCTCATGGTCTTTGCGCTTCTCGGTTGCATCAGCCTTCTGGTCGTGACGGGGGTGATGGCCCTCGGTGGCGTGTTCAAGCAGGGACCGCTGAAAACTTTCATCAGTTTTGCGACAGCGGCCACCACCCGCGATGTTCACAGCGTGGTGGCCTGGATTCTTCTGGCGCTTATCGGCGGGCACGTGGCCGGGGTGGTCTTTGAATCGTGGCGCACGCGCGAGAACCTGGCCGCAGCCATGGTCACCGGCACCAAGCGCTCCGGATTTGCGCATGAGGCGCCAATGGCCAAGGTGCATACGGGAGTTGCGCTTCTGGTTTCAGCCCTGCTCGCTGCCGTGCTGGTTCCGGGGGCTTTTGCCTTGAACGGCATGCCACCCTCCGGTGTTGCCGCGCTGCCAAAGAATGCCGCATGGGCAACAGAATGCGGTTCCTGCCACATGGCCTTTCATCCCAGCCTGCTGCCGGCGAAAAGCTGGGCCGCTATCATGTCTGGCCTTGGCCAGCATTTTGGCGAGGATGCGAGCCTTGATGCGGTGACGGAAAAAGACATCACCGACTATCTGGTGAATCATGGCGCGGAAACATGGGAC
>JBAVOA010000418.1:0-1607 GCA_049691635.1 Aestuariivirga sp.
CCGGAGGAAACCGGTTCACGAGGTCGATGAGGTGCTCATCGAATGCGATTGGCTTGCCTGTGAGGCCATGAAGCCCGATACAAGCTGACGCGCGGTAAAATCATCCGTCTACGGATTAATTTGATCCAGCTTCCTTCTCCGTCACCGGAAGCGGCATAACCGTTTTCACCCCCGGCGAAGCCATGTCCAACGCTCATTCGTTATTTTACAATAACAGTTTTTACTTGCGAACCCCCAGAAGATTATCCGTCGCAAAGGCTTCCGCAAGCTGCGTCTCTGTCATGACGCCCTCGCTCAAGGCAACCTCGCGGATCGTGCGCCGCGTTTTCAGCGCGATCTTTGCCACGCGCGCCGCTTCATCATATCCGATGTAAGGATTCAAGGCCGTCACCGTCACCAGCGATCCATCAAGCAACTCACGGCAGCGTTCTTCATCGGCCTCAATGCCGAGCACGCATTTTTCCCGCAGCGTCACCATGCCCCGCATCAGCATGCGCATCGATTGCAGGATGTTGAACACGATGACGGGTTCCATCGCATTGAGCTGCAGTTGGCCCGCCTCGGCTGCGAGTGTCACCGTCAGGTCATTGCCGATCACCTGATAGGCGATCTGGTTCATGACCTCCGGCACCACCGGATTGACCTTGCCCGGCATGATGGAGGAACCGGCCTGCACCGAGGGAAGCCTGATCTCGCCCAGGCCGGCGCGCGGCCCGCTGTTCAGCAGCCTGAGGTCGTTGCAGATTTTGGAAAGCTTGACGGCGATGCGTTTCAGCACCCCGGAAAAAGTGACAAAGGCGCCCATGTCGGATGTGGCTTCGATGAGATCTCCCGCCGTGACAAGCGCCGTGCCCGAGACTTTCGACAGGTGCCGGATGACCGTTGCCGGATAATTCTCCGGTGTATTGATGCCCGTGCCGATCGCCGTGCCGCCAAGGTTCACCTCGCGCAGGAGATTGGCAAATTCCTTCAGCCGGTCGATGTCCTCGCCGACCGTGACCGCAAAGGCGCGGAATTCCGAACCCAGGCGCATCGGCACCGCATCCATCAATTGGGTGCGCCCCACTTTGACAATGTGATCGAATGCGACGGCTTTCTGCAGGAACGCCGCCTTCAGCGCGATCTGGCTGTCCAGCAGGGAGGGGCAATCCCGCAAGATGGTAAGGCGCACCGCCGTGGGATAAACGTCATTGGTGGATTGCGAGAGATTGACGTGATCATTCGGATTGATGGCCGCATAGTCGCCGGGCTTCTTTCCCATATGCCGAAGCGCCATATTGGCAATGACCTCATTGGCGTTCATGTTGGTCGACGTGCCGGCACCCCCCTGCAGCATGTCCACCACGAAAAACTCATGGCCCTTTCCGGCAATGATCTGGTCGCAGGCGGCCATGATGGCATTGGCGATGTCCGGCTTGAGCGCCCCGAGCTCAAGATTGGCAAGGGCCGCCGCCTTCTTTGTCATGGCCAGCGATTGCACGAGTTCCGGATAGTGATTGAGCAGGATGCCGGTGATCGGAAAATTCTCAACCGCCCGGGCCGTGTGGATGCCATAGTCGGCCGCTGCCGGGATATTCATTTCACCGAGGGAATCTTTTTCGATCCGG
>JBAVOA010000419.1:0-2505 GCA_049691635.1 Aestuariivirga sp.
CATCAGGGTGATGCCGATGGCATTCACCCAGTGGAATACCCGCACAAAAAGCGCGTGAACACGGACCTTCTCGGGGGCTAATTCGCTTGCAGTCATGGCTCATGCCTCTCCGTCCAACTTCAGTTGCGACACTGCCCCCGAATCACAGAGTGGACAACTCAACTTGAGTAACAATGACGTGTGGAGCGTGCGTGAAACCTTTACGAAGTTGCCGGCGTAACCTCAGAGCTGGCCAGTTCCAAAGGTATCGCACTGCTTGATATCGGAAGCCTGGAATCCTGTCCTGAACCAGCGGACCCGCTGTTCGGAAGACCCATGGGTGAAGGAGTCTGGCACCACGTAGCCCTGACTGCGCTTCTGCAGCCGGTCGTCTCCGATGGCATTTGCCGCGTTCAGCGCTTCCTCAATGTCACCGTCCTCGAACACCTTGGATTCCTTGGCCCAGATGCCGGCAAAACAATCGGCCTGGAGTTCCATACGCACGGAAAGGACATTGGCTTCTTCCGGCGAGGCCGTTGTACGTGCCGCAGACACCTTGTCGGCAATGCCAAACAGATTCTGCAAATGATGGCCGATCTCATGGGCAATCACATAGCCCTGGGCCGCATCACCGGGGGCGCCCAGCTTGTCCTTCATGTCCTGGTAGAAGGACAGGTCGATATAAACCTTGCGGTCAGCCGGGCAATAGAACGGTCCCATGGCCGATTGCGCCATGCCGCAGGCCGACTGGACAAATCCGGTGAAGAGCACGAGCGTCGGCTTCTCATAGGTCTGGCCCATCTGCTGGAAGACGCCACCCCAGACGCGTTCAGTGGAGCCGAGGACGCGGGCCACGAAATCCTTGCCGGCGGCGCCGGTCACGTCGGCGGAGGTTGTCGTCGCACCGCCGGGAACGCCGGCATCGGTCACATCCGTCTTGCCGCTTGGGACCCTCATTTCCGTATTGCTGCCGCCGCCCGGCACGCCGCCGCCGTTCACCAGATCAAGGAGATCAATGCCGAACAGCAGCTTGATGGCGAAATAGGCGATCACGAGCATGATGATTGTGGAAATGCTGAAGCCGCCGCCACGGCCGCCCATGGGAATGTTGATTCCCCTGCCGCTGCCGCCACCCGGAAAACCGAAGCCTCCCCCGGCGCCACCCTGGCCGCGACGGTCTTCAACATTTTCACTTGGCTTTTCATTGTCGAGACGCATGGGTTTTCTCCAGTAAGACTTATCGGGCAGCACTTCGGAATTTGGCCAGATCATATACCAAATTCAGGGCCGGTGTAGCAATTCCAACCATCTGCGCCAATTCTATGACAACGCCCAGCAGCGAATCGAGTTCCGTCGGCCGGCCCGCTTCCACGTCCTGCAACATGGACGTGCGGTGATTGCCGACTTTTTCCGCCATGTTCATGCGCTCTTCGACATCCACGGAAAATTTCACGCCCAGGGCCTCGCCCACAGCCTGTGCCTCCAGCATCATGGTGCGAATGACCCGGCGCGTACCGCTGTCCGTGGCCAATTGCGCAAGCATCCCCTGGGTCAGGACGCTGACCGGATTGAAACTGAGGTTGCCCCAAAGTTTCAACCATATCTCGTCACGCAGGTTGCCACGCACCGGACTTTTTATACCGGCGTTGACCAGCAAAGTGCTGAGCAGGATGGCGCGCGGCGTCTTCTCGCCCGAGGGTTCGGCAATCGGCATGCGGTCGCCATAGGCATGGGCGATGATGCCGGGGGATTCCAGTTCGGCTGCCTGCCACACAACGCAACCCAAGGCGCGTTCCGGCCCCAATCGCGCCCAGATTTTTCCGCCAGGATCGACGCTTTCAATGCGGCGCCCCTCGTAGGGGCCGCCATGCTTGTAGAAATACCACCAGGGCAGGCCGTTTTGGGCAAAGAGAATGGCCGTGTCCTTGCCGAGCAACGGCTGCATCTGCTCGAGCACCACAGGCAAGGCGTGGGCCTTCAGGCCGACAATCACGAAATCCTGCGGTCCAAGTGACTTCGGATCAGACGTAACACGCGGAGTCACGGTGAAGGTTTCGCCACCCTGCTTCAGCGTCAGGCCATTTGCCTCCATGGCTGCGAGATGGGGGCCGCGCGCCACCAGCGACACTTCAGCTTCCGCCTTATGCGCCAGCCTTGCGCCGATGTAGCCGCCGATTGCGCCCGCGCCAAAGACACAGATTTTTGTCATGCCAGACCCAGCTTCTGCGCCAAACCGATGCGCTGCAATTTTCCGGTCGGTCCCTTGGGGATCTCGCTGAGCGTGTAGATCTTGCCCGGCACTTTGAAGGCGGCAAGCTTCTGGTTCAGGAATTC
Organism: Aestuariivirga sp.; assembly: GCA_049691635.1. GTDB lineage: Bacteria > Pseudomonadota > Alphaproteobacteria > Rhizobiales > Aestuariivirgaceae > Aestuariivirga. The sequence continues at coordinate 2,314 of JBAVOA010000419.1, forward strand.
CTGCAACTCCCGTTCGCTTACCATCGCGCCCTCCTTCAGGACAATCACGGCCGCAATGTCCTCGCCGAGCTTCTCGTGGGGAACGGCAAAGGCGAGGGCCTGCTGCACAGCGGCGTGATCAAGCATTGCCTCATCAATCTCGGCGGGAGAAATTTTCTCGCCGCCGCGGTTGATGATCTCCTTCAGGCGGCC
>JBAVOA010000420.1:0-4316 GCA_049691635.1 Aestuariivirga sp.
CTGTTGCACCATCCGTGATGTCCGCGACCACTCCCGCGGCCCCGATTTCCTCCGCCCGCTGCACCACCTCGTCATCATCAGCGATAAGTACGAGGCTAGCGCCTGCGGCCGCGAAGCCTTTCGCGATGCCAAGGCCGATACCCCGGCTGGCCCCTGTGATCACGACAGTCTTGCCGGAAAAGGGACCGCTCAACTCAGCACACCCACTTCATTTCGGATAAGGTGCAGCACGTCATTGCGCAGCTTGAAGAACTCGTGGCTCTCACGCGCCGCCAGCGTGCGTGTTGAGCCAAGCACCGCAGCAACATCGATGTCCCTAAGGATACGCGCTGGCCGCGATGAAAAGAGAATGATGCGGTCGGCCAGAAATACGGCCTCCTCCACATCATGAGTGACGAAGATGACAGTCTTCTTCTCTTCCGCCTGGATTTGCCGGAGTTCAACCTGCAGCCGCTCACGCGTAAGCGCATCCAGTGCACCGAATGGCTCATCCATCAGTAACACATCGGATCCTGCGGCAAGGCTGCGGGCGATGGCCACCCGCTGGCGCATCCCGCCGGAAATCCGGTTGGGAAAGGATTTGGCGAAGTCTTCAAGGCCAATGAGTTTCAGGTAGTGCTTCACGTTTTCGGTACGCTGCACGGCGGAAAGATCGCTGCGATAGCGCATCCCGAAGGCAATATTTCCTTCCACCGTAAGCCAGGGAAACGAGGAATAGGACTGGAACACCATCCCGCGTCGGCGGTCGGGTCCGGCCACTACCTCGCCATTCAGGCGGATGGTCCCGGAAGTCGGAGTATCGAGGCCGCCCACCATGCGCATCAGCGTTGTCTTTCCGCAGCCCGACGGGCCGAGAAACACAACCAGTGATCTTTGCGCGATCGACAGTGAACACTCCGTAACAACCGGCACAGCTCCAAATTTCTTGGTCACGTGTTCGAATGTAATGTAGTCCTTCATTACGGTTTCGCCGGCCTCACAAGTATCTGAAGTAGCGGCGGTGCAACGCGCGCAAAATCTGGTCCGTAAGCAAGCCTATCAGGCCGATGACAACCACGCCCGCCATCACTTCCGGCGTCTTGACATAACGCCGGGCCGACCAGATGACAAAACCAAGTCCGGAATCCGCTGCAACGATCTCGGCGATGACCAGATAGGTCCAACACCAGCCCAGCGTGATGCGCAGATTGTCCACCAAGGACGGCCCCATGGAGCGGAGCGCCACGTCCGACAGGATCTGGCGGGGCTTCGCCCCGAGGGTCAACGCGATTTCGACATATTCATGCGGCACGCGACGCATGTCGTCGGCTACCAGCAGGACGAGTTGGAAGAAGGTGCCCAGCCAGAGGAGGAAGATTTTTGTCTCTTCCCCAACGCCAAACCAGATGATTGAGAGCGGCACCAGCGCAGGAACCGGCAGATAGCGGATGAAATCAATGATCGGTTCGAGCGATGCCCCAACAATGCGGTAGCTGCTCATCAAAATGCCGATGGGAATCGACATGGCTGCGGCAATCAGGAACGCCACCCACACTCGCAGACTGGAGATGCCCGCATGCCACAGCAGGTGCTGCTGTGTGAGCATCGTCCAGAGGGCAACCAAGACCTTTGTCGGTGAAGGCAGGAACTGCGGAGCCACCAAGCCTGCCCGCGCCACCGCTTCCCAGAGCAGCAGGACCAGAACGGCCGTGAGAACGCCAAGGGTGACCTCGGAGCTGGCCGAGGCCCGCCCCCTGAATTTAAAAAGATCCCGTATCACAGCGCGAGCCAATTGGCGGCGGTTTTAAGGGGCTGCAATGCTGTTGATCACTGAACTATCAATCTGCTTGCTGGAATCGAGCTTGGTGTCGGCGGCACCGTTTTCAAGATTCAAGGTCATGACGGTGTCGAATATATCATGCAGCTTTCCGCGCTCGCCCTTCTTGCCCAGGTAGGCCGCGGCATCCGCAAGTGAGGTATAGGCCAAGCTGGTGGTAAGTATATCTGTCACCTCGGCCGGAGTCAGGCCAAAATGCGGGGCTGCAAGTTCCGCATATTTCTCAGGTTCAGCCTTGCTGTAGTCGACTGCCTTGTAGATGCACTTGAGGAAGCTTGCATATTTTTGCGGCTTGGCGACCAGGTCTTCCTTCCGCGCGGTAATGACGTCGATAATGATGCCGCGGTAGTCCTTGGACGAGAAAAACACCCGCGCGCCGGGCCGCTGGGAGGCCTTCACCGCCTGCGACATGAAGGGCTCGTAGGTTGCAATGGCCGCGATTGAGGAGTCGGCGAAAACCGCACCTGTGTCCGCGGTGGCGATATCCTTGATCTGCAGGTCATTCAGCGTAAGTCCCGCCTTCTTCAGTTCCATCTGCAGCAACAAGCGCGCCGGTATGTTGGGTTCAGCGGCAACGGTCTTGCCCTTGAGATCGGTAACCGATTTGATCGCATCGTCGGTGATGACGCCGTCGCCGCCAACCGATTCATCTATTGTGCCGATAATGACGCCCGGCGTGGATTCATCGCGCGGCCTGCCCTGATGTTCGCCCACCGTGCGCATGTCCACGTCAATGTCGCCGCGGGCGTAGGCCGCCATCACGTTCGACCGGTCGTCCTCGAATTTGTAATCGACCTCAAGACCTTCGTCCTTGAAGCATCCCATGTCGTTTGCCACGTGCACCGGGGCAAATCCGAGCCATGTCGGGGCCAACATGTGAAGGGTTTCCGCGGAAAGTGCCGGACCTGAAGCCACCGCCAAAAAGGCCAGAATTGCTGCATTTGCAGTTGAACGCTTCATCATTTCCTCCAAAACTTCCCGCCGAGAGCCCATGCTCATAAATTTTAACATTGAAGTCTATCATATTTTTTGGATAGTTATTTTGAAATATGTCAATGTAAAATTGGCTTTGTCCGGAAAGGCAGTCCATGCGGCATCTCGACAACATCGATCTCCGGCTATTGCGCATTTTCGTGGTGCTGGCTGACGCGGGCGGCTTCGCAGACGCTCAGATCACCCTCAATCTCTCCCAGTCGACCCTGAGCACCCACCTGTCACAGCTCGAGAAGCGCATCGGCGCGCAGCTCTGCCTGCGCGGCCGCCGGAAATTCCAGCTGACCGATGTCGGGCAGGCAACCTACGATGCCGCACGCAAGCTGTTTGCCGATATCGACAGCTTCCAGTCCCATATAAGTACCGCTAGCGGCGGTGTGACGGGACGCCTCAAGATCGGGCTTTCCGACGGGGTGTTCGCAAGCCCTTACCTTGGTCTCCAGAAGGTCATTCACCGCCTCATGCGGCCCGATTTTGACGTCTTCGTGGACCTTTTCCTTGGCATTCCCTCGGAACTTGAGCGGCGGCTGACCGATGGCGACCGCGATATTGTGATTGGCCCGCTCACCCAGAAAGCGCCCGGCATCATCTACCAGCCCTTCTATGAAGAAGCCCACTTTCTTTATTGTGCTGAAGGGCACCCGCTCTTCGACAAGCCGGACTCTGTCATCGAAAAGCAGGATATCGACAATTCGCGCTTCGCGGTCCGCAGCTATCGGCATTTTGACGACTTGTACCGGGTAAACCACCCGCGCGCTGGCGCCTCCGTTGTCCACATGGAGGCCCAACTCATGCTGATCCTGTCCGGACGCTTTATCGGGTTTCTTCCGGCTCATCTTGCCGAACAATGGGTGAAAAAGAAATCCCTCAGGGCCGTGAGACCCAGGTCCTACTGCTTCAATTCCCTTCACAACATTGCCTACCGCGAGAGCGATACCGACCGGCCCCTGATCCGCGCCTTCCTGGAAAACCTGCCGGATACGCGCCTCTTCCGCAAGAAGGTCGCCTGACACAAGGCCTGTCATCACCCTGCATCATCTATATGTCGGGAAACTCCACGGAAATTTCCCCGCGCGCGAAGAGCACCTCTTCGTAGTCCTGATCGAAGTCAGGGCCGGGACCGGCATGATCGATGACGAGATAGTCGCCTTCCTCAAGCGCAACAAGCGGATGGTGCCAAGTTCCGGGGTGGTAGTTGACGCCCTGGGCGCCATTGGTAACGAAGCCGCGGAAGTTCTTTGCGGTTGGCGGCAGGCCCGCCGCGCCGACGATCACGATAAAGCGCCCGCTATTGGGTGGTATGAAATCCTGGCTCGAAATTGGATGGCGCTCCATAAGGGATATCTGTAATGGCATGGCAAGGGGACGGGAGTGGAAAATACTCACCAATGTACGGGCATCGGCGCGCTCTGCCGTGATCCGGGCAAGGTCGTGATAACGCTCTGCCTGGCCGCCATTGATGGTAAATACCCGGGCGCCCGGCTTTTCTGTGACGTCCCCATAGGGT
>JBAVOA010000421.1:0-18208 GCA_049691635.1 Aestuariivirga sp.
CCCATATGCCCTGCAGCACCATATCCAGTGCCTGTTCGGACCCCAGCATGTCGCCCTGGTCTTCAAACAGCGCCCGTTGATAGAGAATGCCGTTCCGCTCGCTGTGCCAGAGGCGGGAAAACTCCACCCGGAACGTCACCCATATGTCCACGATCACGGTGAGCAGATAGGCCCGCATGCTGTCGCGGTTGCCTTTCGCTTCATGGCCGGCTTGCGAAAAATAACTCATCCAGAAATTGGCAAGCAACATGCCGACATCAAATGCCATCGGCGCATAGAAGGCAAATTCGGGATCGATAACCCGTGTTTCGGCGCGGGTCACCATCACCGAACCCGTGTGAAAATCCCCATGCACCAGCGTTTCGGGCGTGGCCGCGAAAATGTGTTTGAGCCGCTGGGCAGCCACCTTGAGGTCCCGGTCGGCGCGGAGCTGCGCCACGATGCCATCAAGCTGCGGCGAAGTGTGCCGGTTGAGCTTGGCGTCATAATAAGGATCGCTGAACACCAGACTCTCGGTGATGTCACACAAGGCAACGTTGTCCGCAAACAGCGCCAGATCAGCTTTACGGAGTTTTGTTTCCATGCACATATCCGAACCACGGAACAATGTGCGCGCGAGGAACAGGCCAAGATCCTTGGCGATCCTGGGAAGTTCCTGCCCTTCAATCAGGGCACGGCGCAAAATGATGTGCGGCGACAGGAACTCCATCACGATGATCGCCTGTTCCTCATCAAAGTGGAAAATTTCCGGCACCATGCCGGGATCGCGCTGGGCCTGGCGTGACAGCGCATGATATTCAAAAAATGAACGCTTCAGCGGCAGCGGCCAGCTGTCGCCCACCAGGCGCACATAGGGCAGCGCCTGCTTCACAATTACCGTGCCTTTCGGCCCCTCGACGATAAAGACCAGATTGAGGTTTCCGTCCCCGACTTCCCGCACCTTCCATGCCTTGGAATCCACGCCAATCCGGTCTTTCACCGCCGCAAGACCGGCCAGCCGTGACGGCAACGTCGACGGGCTCAACGCCACAAAATCCTTGTATGATGTCATTTCCAAAACCACGATCTCCCAGTCATGGAACGCTTTTCTGAACACCCGCACGGGGAACCGCAAGCCCAAAAGTTTCCGCAATCGAGCGTCCGGCCGCCAGGCTCGCCTGCCATTGCGCCTCGCGGTCGAGCTTGCCCTCCGCATCACCGATGTAGGAGAGAATTTCAGCCGGTGAGAGCGCTGCCAGCCCGTCATCATCGCCGATAATGAGATCGCCCGGAGCGACCACGCGTCCGCCTGCAACCACAGCGCAATTCACCTCTCCCTTGTCCGCCGACGTGGGCCCGCGCGGCGCAATCGCGCGCGTGAATACCGGCAAGTCCGCCCAGCCCGCCAGTTCGGCCACATCGCGTATGGCCCCGTCACACACCAGTCCCCCAGCCCCCAGGCGGCGCAAATGCCCGCCAAGAATTTCACCGATCATGGCCGTCTCCACATGGCCATTGGCCGCAATCACCAGCACATCACCGGCTTTGACAAGATCGAGAGCGTGCAGAACGGCGCCGAAATCAGGCGGCATGCAAAGTGCCGTCACCGCCCGCCCGAACAGGCGGGGCTGGCGGCCCGCCGGGCATAAGGGGCGGATCCGGGGGTCAATCTGGCAGGCCCCATGGCTCACGTCCACGGCCACCGCCACGGGAATGCGGCGCCATTTTTCAATCGCGGTAAGGTCGGCATTGCTGGCGGAGACGCCATGAACGGTAACAGGCATTGAAAAATCCTTCGCTGAAATCTTATTTTGCCAGTTGGCTTTTGACAAGCTGGCCGAGCGCCGTCATGCCCTTCACGATGATCTCGTCCGGCTGCGCCGAATAATTGACGCGGGCATGGTTGATCTCCTGCTGCAGGGGAAAGAATGTGGCGCCCGGCACATAGGCCACCTTAGCTTTTGGCAGCGCGTAATCCCTCATGAACTGCCCCGTGTCGAACCCCTTGGGGAAGGTGAGCCAGGTAAACAGTCCGCCGCTGGGATCAGTGAAGGAAACCTCCTGCGGGAAACTATGCCGGATAACATCGAGCATCAGGTTTTTCTTGCGCAAGTAAGTGCCGCGTATCGCCTCAATATGCTTGTCGATATCGTAGCACTCAAGAAACAGCTGCGTGGCCGTCATGTTCAGCGTGCTGCATTGCGTATCGGCGGCAAGCTTCAGCAGTCCGAGCTTCTCGATCAGGTCGTCCGATGCAACGGCCCAGCCCAGCCGCAGGCCGGGTGCAAGGATTTTTGAAAAGCTCCCGAGGTAGATCACCCGCCCCTCCGTATCGAGGCTCTTGAGGCTCGGCAGATGCTGCCCCTGATAGCGGATTTCCCGGTAGGGTGAATCTTCCAGAATGATCAGGTTGAAACGGTTGGCAAGTTCCATCAGGCGCTTGCGGTGCGGCAGGTTCATCGTCACCCCCGTCGGATTCTGGAAATCCGGCACGGTGTAAATCAGCTTGGGAAGCGGGCGTTCCTGCAGCGCCCGCTCAAGGTCCTCCATATCCATGCCGTCTTCGTCGATACGCACTGTCCGGTAACGCGGTTCGCAGGGGTTGAAGGCAATGAGGGCGCCAAGGAATGTCGGGTTTTCGGTGATGATGATGTCACCCGGATCCACCAGCATCTTTGCGGCGAGGTCCAATCCCTGCTGGCTGCCCTGCAGCACCAGTATGTTTTCAGCAGAGCAAGCAATGCCTTCGCGGTTCATCCGCGCCGCAATTTGCGACCGGAGCTTCGGCAATCCATTGGAAACCGTATACTGCAGGGAGGATTGGCCAAGGTCGGCGACGGCAGCATGGTAAACCGCTTCCAGCTGTTCCAGCGGAAACAGCGTGGCATCGGGGTAGCCACCGCCGAAGGACATGATTTCCGGCTCCGCCCCAAGCCGCAAAAGCTCGCCAACTGCATTGGGCTTCACACCATCCATACGCCTGGCAAATTGAACATCCGTCATAACAAACCCTTTGAACCCCATATGCCGCTTAAAGACGCAGCGTAGCCTGAAATGAAGGCGCACAGCTTGCTTTCTAGCATTGTCTGGACCCGTTTATCAGCAGGAAAACCAACGTCGACCGATTGACCGATTTCAGCTCAATGGCTTCGAGCGCTCTTACAGCCATTCTTGACGGAAACCGATCTGTTGAATTGACTGCGGACAGGGTATTTCACGTTAATAGGGAGAAATTCATAGATTCGCAAACTATGACGGTTTTCCTCCCTCTGGATACATTTGCAATACAGTCTTATGGTATCCATAAATTGGGCAACCATAGCAAAGCCAAAGAACATTAAACCCAGTCCACATGGTTCGAAGAAATTAAATGTGCGGAAAATGAGTCCAGAGTTATTGAAATTCAATCACACAATTTCAGCAGCCGGGCAATCCAATGATGTTTGGAGTGCGTTGTGCCAATTGTCATCAGACATCGTCGGACACAAGCTTTTCACGGTGATGGCGGTGGATTTGACAAACGGTGTCGCATGCCGCGCCTACAGCAGTCATCCCGCGGACTACCCGGTCTCGGGCACCAAGCCGATCCGTTTTGATAGCTGGTTCGAGATTGTCCACAAGCAGCACCGGTCTTTTGTCGCCAACACCATCGCCGACATCGCAAAGGTGTTTCCCGATCACGAAAAGATCTGGTCACTGGGCTGCGGCTCGGTCGTCAATCTGCCGGTAGTCATTGGGGGACAACTGGCTGCCACAGTCAACATGCTGCATGAGGAGCACTACTACAATCCGGTGCGGGTTGAGTTGATTGAGAGGCATCTCACCGTGCCGGCGCAGCACGCCTGCCTTGCGGCGAAAGCGAGGGTTTGACTCCGCTGGTGAAAACACCGATGGAGTCTTAAGGGAGAGTTTTGGGGGTTAGTATCCGGCATGGAAAACATCGGTATCAGGAAATGGGCCCTGGCAGTGATGTGGCGACTCAGCAGTTTTCTCGGGTCATTGACCCTTACTTTTCTCGGCCTCTCGGCTATCACCTTCATCATTGGCAGGTTCATGGCGGTTGACCCGGTCCTGGCTGTGGTCGGGGACCACGCAACCCAGGAAATTTATGAAAGGACCCGCCTTGCCATGGGTCTTGACCGGTCGGTTTTCATACAATTCTTTGGTTATTTGAAAAAACTGCTTTCAGGCGATTTCGGCGTGTCGGTGATGACCTCCCATCCGGTACTCTCGGATCTGCTGCATTTTTTCCCGGCAACGTTTGAACTCGCAACCATTGCCACTGTTCTGGGCGTGGTTATCGGTGTACCGGTCGGCGTTGCCGCAGGCGCGCAAAAGGGGCGGTGGCCGGATCATCTCGTGCGCATCATCGGACTGTTCGGCTATTCGATGCCGGTGTTCTGGCTGGGACTGGTCGGCTTGTTCGTGTTCTATGGCAAGCTTGACTGGGTGGGCGGGCCAGGACGGCTCGACGTCGGCTATGATGACATTGTGACAACGCACACCGGTATCATCCTGATCGACAGTGCCCTTGACGGGGAATGGGAAGTCTTCCGGAATGCCATGGGCCACATCATTCTTCCCGCCTCAATCCTCGGCTACTATTCCGTGGCCTATATTGCGCGCATGACCCGCAGCTTCATGATCGAGCAGCTCAGCCAGGAATATGTGACCGCGGCCCGTATCAAGGGCCGTTCCTTTTGGGGAGCCGTTTGGTCCCATGCCTTTCCCAATATCATGGTGTCGCTGATCACGGTGGTCGGGCTGAGCTATGCTTCCTTGCTGGAAGGTGCTGTGCTGACGGAAACCGTATTTGCCTGGCCGGGCCTTGGACTTTACATTACCCGCTCGCTCTTCAATGCCGACATGAATGCGGTGCTAGGGGGTACATTGCTGGTGGGCGCCGTCTTCATCGGAGTCAATCTCCTGTGTGACTTCCTTTACAAGGTCTTTGATCCGAGGTTACAATCGTCTTGACCAATTCAAATGCCCGAATGCCGCTTCGCCAATGGCTAGCCAGTGACACGCCCGCGTCACGCTATCAGGCGGCGCTTGGCAACCTCTACCGCAATGCCGTAGCGATCATTGCGAATCCGGCCGCGCTCGCCGGCCTGCTTATTGTTGGCGTACTCATTCTCGTTGCCATATTCGCTCCCCTGATTGCAGGTTCCGTATCGCCCAACGCACAGGATTTGGCGGCACGGCTTGCAGCTCCCAGTGCGACCCACTGGTTTGGGACCGATGAGCTCGGCCGCGACATCTATGTGCGAACAGTGCATGGATCGCGCGTGACACTGGTCATTGTCATGCTCGTCTCGGTGGTTGTGGCCCCCATTGGACTGGCGGTCGGCACGGCGGCGGGGTATCTCGGCGGCTGGGTGGATGCCGTCCTGATGCGCATTACGGACATCTTCCTCGCCTTTCCTCGGCTGGTCCTGGCTCTTGCCTTTGCAGCGGCCCTCGGACCTGGCATTGAAAACGCCGTTATTGCCATATCACTTACCGCCTGGCCGCCTTACGCCCGCATCGCGCGGGCTGAAACGGTGACTTTTGCGCGCAGCGATTTCATTTCCGCGGTAGTCTTGCAGGGGGCCTCCACCGCACGCATCCTGTTTCGCCATATTGTTCCGCTTTGCCTGTCCTCCCTGATTGTCCGCCTTACGCTCGACATGGCGGGCATTATCCTGACGGCGGCGGGTCTTGGTTTTCTGGGGCTGGGGGCGCAACCTCCCACGGCGGAATGGGGCGCCATGGTCTCGGCCGGCCGGGATGTGATCCTCGACCAATGGTGGGTTGCGACAATTCCGGGCATCGCCATCTTTATCGTCAGTCTGGGTTTCAATCTTCTGGGGGACGGTTTGCGCGACGTATTCGATCCGAAAAGCGCATGAGCCTGCCGCCTCTTCTCGAAGTGGAAGGCCTCAATGTCTCATTCCCGGGACGGGGAGGCGTTACCCGTGCGGTGCGCGATGTCAGCTTTTCACTTGGCCGGGAGCGGCTGGGAATTGTCGGCGAGTCCGGCTCGGGAAAGTCCACGACGGGGCGGGCCCTGCTGGGGCTCATTCCCCGTCCGGGTCTCGTAACGGCCAGGAAAATGCAGTTTGCCGGGCAGGACCTGATGGAGATGAGCGATGCCGCATGGCAGGCGCTTCGCGGCCGTCGGATTTCCATGGTAATGCAGGATCCAAAATACTCGTTAAACCCCGTCATCAAGGTCGGTCACCAAATTCAGGAAACCTATCTGCTGCACCACCAGACTTCGCCGGATGACGCCGGCAAGCGCGCCCTTGCCATGCTGGAAGCGGTGAGGATTCGCGACCCCGAACTGGTTTATCACCTTTATCCCCACCAGCTCTCGGGAGGCATGGGGCAACGCGTGATGATTGCCATGATGCTGATTGCCGAGCCCGATCTGCTGATTGCCGATGAACCCACCTCGGCGCTGGACGTGACCGTTCAAAATCAGGTGCTGCGCATCCTTGACGACCTTGTCACCGACCGCGGCATGGGCCTGATCTTCATCAGCCACAATCTCACGATTGTGTCGAGCTTCTGCGACCGTGTCCTGGTGATGTATGGCGGCAAGATTGTTGAGGAATGCAAGGCCAGCGAATTGCACAAGGCCAGACACCCCTATACCCAGGCGCTGATCAAGGCGGCACCTTCGCTGGAACATCCAAGAGCGGAACTGGCAGTGGTTACACGCGATCCGGAGTGGCTGGCATGATCGAAGTCAGCAACCTCTCCGTGACCTTCCGCAATGGCAGGCGGCCCATCCACGCGGTGCGCGACGTATCTTTTGAGGTGGCCGACGGCGAGACCTTCGGTATCGTTGGGGAATCCGGCTCAGGCAAATCGACAATCCTGAAGGCCATAGCTGGCCTGGTTGAAACCGAGGGGCCGGGCCTCAGGATCAATGGCCATGCCGTAGGCTCCCGCCGCAGCAACGCGGACCGCCGCCTGATGCAGTTTGTGTTCCAGGATCCCTACGGCTCGCTTCATCCGCGCCAGACCGTTGACGACATCCTGCGTGAACCGCTGCTGATCCATGGCATCGCTGAAATTGACCTGAAGGTCAGCGCCGCGCTGGCCGATGTGGGGCTGATGCCGCAACACCGGTTCCGCTACCCCCATCAGCTTTCCGGCGGCCAGCGGCAGCGCGTGGCCATTGCCCGGGCGTTGATCCTGAAACCTGGCATTCTGCTGCTTGATGAACCAACGTCGGCCCTCGATGTTTCCATCCAGGCGGAAATCCTCAACCTGATTTCGCGGCTGCGGCGCAGCTACCAGCTCACCAGCATTCTGGTGAGCCACGACCTTGGGGTGGTTGCCCATCTCTGCAACCGCATAGCTATCATGCAAAATGGCAAGTTCGTTGAATTACTTGACGTTGAAAGCCTGCGGCAGGGAAAGGCAAATGAAACCTACTCGCTGGAGTTGATCGCGGCCAGCCGCGGCTATGTCAGGGCCTCAGGCTGATCCTGCGCCCCGTCTTGCGTTGTGCCGGGAAATGGAGTGAGATCGGTTTCCTTCAAGTTGAAGAAAACAATCCTTCATGGCTAAGCTGAACAAGAACAGGGAGATCAAAATGTTGAACCAATTCAAGTATGCGTTGTTTGCTGGTGTGCTTCTATCAATGCCGCCTTACGCCTTGGCGGAAACACCAAAGGATACTCTGGTCATCGCCAAGACCATTGACGACATTATTTCTCTCGACCCAGCCGAGGCCTATGAATTCATGGGCATCGAGGTGATAGCCAATACCTACGACCGCATCATGCGGCTTGAGCCGACCGACATCACCAAGCTCGTGCCCGGCGTTGCCGAAAGCTATACGCTGAGCGATGATGGCAAGACATTTACCTTCAAGATCAGGCCCGGCCAGAAATTCACGTCAGGCAACCCGCTTACGGCCGCTGACGCAGTTTTCTCCCTGCAACGGGTTGTCAAACTCGACAAGACCCCGGCGTTCCTGATCGGCCAGCTCGGCTGGACCAAGGACAATGTCGATCAGATGGTGAAGGCGGTTGATGAAAACACTTTCCAGATCACAATTACCGAAGATTTCGCACCGTCGCTTGTGCTCAGCCTGATGTCATCTGTTGTCGGCTCAGTTGTCGATATGAAAACAGTCATGGCCAATGAAACCGCGGGTGACATGGGCAACGCGTGGCTGAAATCAAATTCGGCAGGCTCGGGCGCCTACAGCCTCAAGGCGTGGAAGGCCAATGAAAGTGTTTCGCTTGAGGGCAACCCAACCTACCGTGGCGGACCCGCAGCACTCAAGAGGGTGATCATCAAGCACGTAGTTGAACCGGCCGCCCAGCGCCTGCTGATTGAAAAAGGCGATGTGGACATTGCGCGCGATTTGACACCGGACCAGATTGCCGGCGTTGACGGCAACAAGGATATCGCGGTTTCGGTTATCCCGCAGGCGAGCCTCTATTATGTCGGGCTCAATGTTAAGGTGAAGGAGTTCCAGGACGTGAAAGTGCGTCAGGCGATGCACTACCTCGTTGATTATGATGGCATGGTGAATTCGTTCCTCAAAGGCAAAGCCAAGGTTCACCAGACATTCTGGCCCTCGGGCTTCTGGGCGTCGCTTGATGAAAACGAGTACACCTTTGATCCCGCCAAAGCCAAGGCTCTCCTTGCGGAGGCAGGCCTGCCCAATGGCATGGAAGTGACGCTCGACACGCCCAACACAACGCCATTCACAACCATGGCACAATCCATTCAGGCCACGATGGCTGAAGGCGGCGTGAAAGTCACCATCGTTCCAGCGGAACAAAAGACAGTTTTGACGAAGTATCGCGCCCGCCAGCATCAGATGCTACTCATCAATTGGGGACCCGACTATATGGATCCGCACACCAATGCGGACTCATTTGCCCGCAACCCGGACAACTCGGATGCGCCGAAGTCCAAGCCCCTGGCCTGGCGCAATAGCTGGGATATTCCAGAAATCACCAAGATGACCGATGCCGCCGTGCGCGAACGCGATGCAGCCAAGCGCGAACAGGAATACAAGGACTTGCAGAAGAAGGTGATGGACGAGGGTCCGTTCATCATCATGTTCCAGGATACGCAGCAGCTTGCAACCCGCGTCAACGTCAAGAACTTCGTAATGGGTCCAAGTTCCGACGTTGTCTATTATAACCTGACCACGAAGTAGGCGGCTTGGCTTCCGGATTTCTTGACCGGAGCCGCGCTCAACGGCTGATGGCGGAGCAAGGGATGGATGCCCTTGTTCTGGCCCAGCCGGAAAGCATCAAATATGCCACCGGCGCGTTTCCAGGCGTGGCAAGCTTCTGGAGGCGTGCCGGCGCTGCATTTGTATTGGTGCCCGCCGATGCGGGCTCACCGCTTGTTGCCATCGTGGGCGACCTGCAGGCCAAGGCATTTCAGGATCAATCCGGTATCGCTGATACACGCAGCCACCGTATCTGGGTCGAAACGGACCGCTACCCCAAACCCGATCTGGTAAAACCAAGCATGGCCCCCCGCCCGGCCCAATACAGCCTTGCGGCCTCGCTCAACCTGCTGCGCGATGTGTTGGGCGAGCGGCGGCTCCTGAATGCGCGCATTGGACTTGAGATGGGATTTGTTCCTGCCGCCGATTTTCCGGCCTTTACGGCGCTTCCCGTGGAATGGGCAGATTGCACGCGCCTCGTTGAACGTTTGCGTGCCGCCAAATGCGCAACCGAGATCGTCCACCTCCGCAATGGCGCCGAATACGCACAAGCCGGACTCGCGCATCTCACCGAAGAGATCACACCAGGCATGACGGCAGCGCGCATGACCGAAATCTGGAAAGCCGGGGCCAATGCCGAAGCTGAACGCCGGGGACACCCGCCGCCACAATCAGCCTGGGCCTATATCGCGGTCGGCGGTGATGGTTTCGCGCCTGGCGGGCCTGCCAGGAATAGCGACATCATCAAGATCGATGTCGGTTGCGTCATTGCCGGATACAGCTCCGATGGCGGACGCACCGCTGTTTTGGGGGCGGCCAACAGTGACGCCGTCAAGATATATGACGCACTCCACCGCGCCTTTGATGCGGGCTTTGCCCTGCTGAAACCCGGCACGCCCCTCAAGGAGATTTACTTCGCCACCGCCACGGCAATGTGGGATCAAGGATTCAAAACCTACGGCCGCGGACATTTCGGCCATGGCGTAGGCGCGTCGATCTGGAGTGAGGAATGGCCCTTCATCGCCGCAGAGTCCGACGCCGTCCTCGAACCGGAAATGGTCCTTGCCTTCGAAACTCCGTGGTACATCGATGGGCTGGGCGGTTTCATCATCGAAGATCAGGTGCTGATCACCAAGTCAGGCTGCGAAGTCATGGCACCCTCGCCACGGCATATGATCCCGGTGTAGCCTAACCCACCCTGAACAATCGCCTTCACCTTTTTGTCGCGAGGAACACTGGCGGTGGATTCAGGCTGTTGCGAACCTATGTATCCATGCGACTTCCAAGCTAGGACGGTGCGGACCCCAGTACATAAGGCCTAAGGGTTTGCACCTCTACGCATTCTTGGCCATGAACTCAGAAGTTGCCGCATATAATCGCTTCTAGGGGTTTGGAAAATAATCTGCGAAGGCCCCTGTTCTAAAACTCTGCCTTTGTGCATAACTGCGGCTTCATCGGCAATCAGTCGCACGACTGCAAGATTATGGCTCACGACGATCATTGTTAACCCGCTGTCCCGTCGCAGTTCCTGCAGTAAATTCAAAAGATCGCCCTGAACTGATACATCAAGCCCAGCTGTTGGCTCATCAGTAATCAGGATTTTGGGCTGCACCAGAAGCGCCCGCGCCAGTGCTACGCGCCGGGCCTGCCCCCCGCTGAGTTGAAACGGGTATTTGCTACACAGGGATATGCCCAGTCCCATGCGGTCAAGCATTGTCGCAATCCGCGCCTGCCATGAGTCTCCAGCCTCTCCCAGCAGTTCCCGCACCTCATCCAGGGACTGACCGACGGTTCGCCTCGGGGAAAGAGAGGAAGCGGGGTCCTGGAATATTGCCTGTACCTTGCGCGCCCTCTCGCGTGCCGTTGAGGCGCTAACAAGACCCGAGATCGCAATGGAACCAGAGGCAGGCCGCTGCAGCCCAAGAATGGCGCGCATAAGCGTAGTCTTGCCTGACCCGCTCTCGCCAACGACGCCAAAGCACGACCCCTCTCTGACCTCAAGGTTTACGCTATCCACCGCCTTGAATGTTCCAAAGGTTACAACCAGCTCACGAACCGAAACAGCTGCCATCATCCGGGCGCCCGGAGATGACATCGCGCCAGGTGGCCAGCGTCAGCGCCCACTCGATAGTTCGGCGGCGCGACATTTGCACAAGGTTCAAACACAAATGCGCAACGATTTCGGAATATGCAGCCCGGTGCCAGGACGCTGGGGTCAGGAAGGTCACCCGGTACAACCTGAAACCGGTTTTTTGAAGGATTTGCGGCGCTCGGCTGCTCCAATGTTACCTCGCAGTCCAACAGGGCCGTGGTGTAGGGATGACCTGGCTGATCCATGATTTCCGAGACTTTTCCCTGCTCCAGAACTTCTCCGGAGTAGAGGACGCAAATATCGTCGCAATGCTGTGCCACCAGCCCCAGGCTATGGCTTATAAACAGTATGGTGCAACCCACAGAATCGCGGAGTTTCAGAATTTCCTTCATGACCTGAGCCTCGACCGTGACATCAAGGGCCGTGGTGGGTTCATCGGCAATCAATAGCTCTGGCCTTGCGATGAGCGCCATGGCGATGGCAACGCGTTGGCGCATGCCGCCGCTGAATTCGTAGGGATATTGATCAAGCCGCTGGCGGGGACGATCAATGCCTACGGTCGCAAGCGCCTCCTCTGCCGTCGCTGGCCAGCCGGAACGGTCAAGTCTCGAGGGGCTGTTTCGCAAAACTTCATAAAGGTGAGAGCGAATTGTAAATACCGGATTGAGCGACGAAAGCGGATCCTGAAAGATCATCGCAAGACGAGTGCCACGCAGGCCTGCTGTAGCGCCCGGTTTTGTCAGGTCAAAGCTCTCGGTGCCGAGTGTCAGCGCACCTGACGTTACTCTCGCGTTGTTGGCCAGCAGCCCGAGGAGAGCCAGCCCCAATGTTGATTTTCCACTGCCTGACTCTCCGACAACGCCAATAATCTGTCCCGGTTCTGTCTTGATTGATGCATTGCGCACCGCATGGACAACGCCCTGATCTGTCGCGAAATCAATGCTGAGATTGTCGATCGAAATACTCATGGCCGTGAACGATCCTTGAGCTTTGGATCGGCTGCATCACGCAGGGCCTCGCCAAACAGGGTAGACCCAAGCGTGGCGATGGCAAGCGTGACGGCCGAACCGATCGTTGGCCACCAGGATTGGTCGAGATAGATATATCCGTCCTTGATCAGCGACCCGAGGCTGGCCGATGGCGGCTGTATTCCCAATCCTAGAAATGAAAGTCCCGCCTCAACCGTGATGACAACCGGAATGTTCATGCTCGCGAGTATGATAAGGGGGCCGATGACATTGGGGAGGAGATGACGCCAGATGAGCTGCCGGGACGGCACGCCCAGCAATCGTTCGGCATCTACGAAGGCCTGGTTTCGAAGCGCCATGGTCTGAACCCTCGCAACCCGTCCAAACTGGGGAATGAAGAGGATGGTCACGACGATGAGCAGGCTCCAGTAACTTGATCCATAAAGTGCGACCATGGCCAAAGCCAGAATGACCGGGGGATAGGCGCTCACAATATCAAAAAGGATGAGTATGGCCCGGTCTGCAAAGCCACCGAGAAAACCGGCGAGAACCCCGATAAAAGACCCCAGGAGCAGCGACATCGATACAACTGCGAGAGAGATGCCAAGTGCCGCGCGGGTACCCTGGGCGGTTCTTGCCATAAGGTCACGCCCGAGATTGTCAGTCCCGAGCGGATGGCTGAAGGTGGGGCTAAGAAAACGGTCCGCCACATTCAAAGTGTTGGGGTTGGGCGAAATCCAGGGAACGCAAATTGCAAAGAGTATGACTGACACAGAAAGAATAAGCCCGACGCGGCCTGGGAAATTTTGCCATACGCTACGAAAGGTGCTGTCCGACCAGGTCATGGGCTTCCACGTAATGCGAGGCTGCGTGCAATGCGCGGGTCGAGGAGGCTGTTGATGATATCGACCGTGAAATTGGCCAGGACATAGACAAGCACAAGAACCAGTATACCTGCCTGCGCGACCGGATAATTGCGTGTCATTATGGAATTATAAACCAGAGATCCAATGCCCGGGCGCGCAAAGATTATTTCAGCAAACACTGCATTGCCTATGAGGTCACCCATGCCGAGACCCATGACGGCGACGACGGGAACGAAGGCTAGTTTGAGGGCGTATCGGCCAATAATTCTTGGCTCAGACACGCCATAGGCGCGCATCATCCTGATGTGCTGCTCGGACAGCACCTCAAGCAAAGACGCACGTACCAACCGGGCAATGTATCCCACCCAACCGATAGCCAACGCGCTCGTCGGCAATATCAGGTGGGCGAGCCTGTCGCCAAGATGGTTCGAATCGCCCGCCCCGGTCACCGGCAGCCAATGCAAGCCAAGCGAAAAACTCAAGAGTAAAAAAATGGAGACGACAAAGCTGGGCGTGGTGATGAAGGCGACAGACGCAAAGCCGAGGAACCCGTCCAGCTTCGAGCCGGGTCTCAGGGCGGCTATGCAGCCCAGAAGCAAGCCCAGTCCGCCACCCACAAGCATTGCAGAGAAGGCAAGTTGCAGGGTGTTGGGAAGGACATCCAGTATCATGTCGCGGATCGGGCGGCTGGAAATCACGTCGGTGCCGAAATCGCCCCTTGCTGCATGGGAGAAGAACAACCAAAGCCTCTCCGGTATGGAGAGGTTCAAACCCATCCTCTCGACAAAGGCCGCACGCAATTCAGGGGTTGCACGGGGTCCCAGGAGTATGGTGATCAGATCACCCGGCACCAGCTGAATGAGCGTGAAAAGCATGAGGATGGCACCTGCCATCGTCACAAGGGCGGCTGCCAATCTTTGAAAGAGAAATATCAGCCAACCAGCGCGCACGTCCATTGCCCCGGTGCTGATCAGGTCTCCTTGAAGAATCGAAACTGCCAATTTGACCCATTCGGCAGAACGGCTGGCGCCAGCCACTTGGCATAGGCAAAGTCCCTGATGCCATGGGTAATCCAGACACATGATGCAGATTCATCCAGCAGCTGCTGCATCCGAATATAGATTTCCTTGCGCTTTTCCATGTCGGTGATCGAATTGGCCTCACCGTTCAGCTTGTCAAACTCCGGGTTTTTCCAGCGTTGCCAGTTCCACACGCCGACTTGCGAGGAGACAAACCACTGTGTCTGGAAGCTTGGATCGAACTTAGAAGAGTATGGGATGAGGCTGAGTTCGAGGTCTTTGCTCTTGTCATCGCTTCCCAGTCCCCAGTATGCGCCGCCATCGAGGGAGTTGATGGTTACGGTGATTCCAATCTCACCGAGGTTCGCCTGAACAATTTGTGCGACAGCCTGTGCGGTCGCGTCATTGAGGCATGTCAGGGTTGCGGAAAAACTGGCTTTGCCTGCTTCGGCGAGGAGTGCCTTGGCCTTTTCAGGATCGTGCGGATAAACTGGCGCATCGGCCCAATGGCCAAGCAATTGCGGAGCAAGCAGCGTCTTGGCCCGCTTCACCGTACCGGAGTAAGCTCCTGCTATGATGGCGTCGACATCAATCCCCAGGCGGATTGCCTGGCGCACCTTGAGATCGTCAAACGGCGGCTTCTCCACATTGATGCCGATCCAGGTATAATCGATGCCGTCTATCTTGATTGTCTTGGAGTCCGCGTCCGCCTCGATCTGGGAAATTGCGGTAGCCTCGATTTCGGTGAAAGCGATCTCCTTGGCGAGGAAAGAAATGAGTGCCGTTTTGGGTTCCGGGATGGGCTTGGCAATGATGCGTTGGAAGTGGGGCTTGTCAGCCCCCTTGTACTCAGGGTTGGCTTCCAGGAGGATTGATTCTTTTGGCTTCCACTCCTTAAAAATATAGGGACCCGAGCCAATGAGCTGCGTCGCTATCTTGTCTCCCAGGGCCAGCGTCGCTTTCTTCGACAAAATCGCTCCCGATCCATCGCAGATGCCAATCACCCAAAGTGCTGGAGCCGGATTCTTCAATAGGATCTTGCCAGTGTAAGTGCCTGTCACTTCCACCTTTTCGAGGGCACCGAAGTCGTCGGCATAGGCAACCTTCTTGCCGTCGGGGCCTGGCGTGATGAAACGCTCAAGCGAGAACTTGACGTCTTCAGCCGTCATTTCGCCGTAGCCACCATGGAACATCTGTTCGGGGTTGAGTTCAAAATCAATTTCGGTTTCGGAAACCTGGGTTATCGATTTGGCGGCATCCGGTGACCATTCCAGCGTGCTGGGATTAAACCGGGCGAGTGTCTGCGATACTGCAAGAATGACATTGTCTTCGACACTACCCACCCGGTTTGCCGGATCCAAGTTGGAGATGTCATTGTCAACCCGTACGATGACCTCCTGCCTGGCGGCAAAGGCGGGAAGTCCGCCAATCCCGGCCAAGGGCAAAGCAACTGCGCCTGAAATCGTGTGGAGGAAAAACCGTCTGTTCATCGCTGCGTTCATCGGACACTCCCTGCGGGTTCAATCTTCAACTGTTTCACGTCAGATTGGGGATGGCAATTCAATTTTTTGCGCCTTTGACAAGCCACCCTATAGATGGTCACGGGGTATCGTTTCGTCGAAGTCTCGATTTTCGAAAGGGATATCATGGTCAAAGGTTTTCACCCTGCCGGTGATATGGAAATGGGTCCGATCACTTGTTACGGTGACCTCTGTTTCAACCCGGGCATTCCAG
Source organism: Aestuariivirga sp. (assembly GCA_049691635.1). Classification (GTDB taxonomy): domain Bacteria; phylum Pseudomonadota; class Alphaproteobacteria; order Rhizobiales; family Aestuariivirgaceae; genus Aestuariivirga. The sequence continues at coordinate 15,852 of JBAVOA010000421.1, forward strand.
TTACCGCGCCGGAATTCCTGGCTGCACGTCACGGTTGTCTTGACGCGTGATGGATCATTGCGACCTATCTCATAGACCTTGTTGCGGATCGATGCGACCTCAGTTCCGATGTCGTCTATGATGTAGCGACCATCGTCGCTCCTGATGTCGAAACGCTGGTGCTGGGTTTCAACATCAAAATAAACCTCGCGGCTTTCCTTTGAAGGCACAATAACTGTCACGGAACCGGGCTTGGCGTACGCGGCTTGCTCAAAGGTTACCCCTGTCAACCCCCCAGTTGTTTCGAGAACAGGCAATTCGATCCGCGATTTGGCCGTATCAAGCTTTAGCGTGATGATTTCCGGCGAGGGCCATGTCATGGGCCAGTAGCTGGACGAAACCGCCAGCCGGAGGCGGTGCCCCCGCGGCACAATTTGCGCAATGGGCTTGAGGTCTACCATCACGTCGTAGAACCTGCCCGGCTTGAGCGGTGATGGAAATTCATGGCTTTCCCGGTGGCTGAGATTGAGCATGCCAAAGGTGACAAGAGCGGAAGTGCCGTCTGGCGCGACATCACAAAGGCGCACCACCACCATGGCTTGCGGTCGGTCGGCCGCTATTCTCAAATGCACGCGGCATTCACCGACGATCCGAAGTGGCTTGGAAAGCGGCGCAGTGTCAAAGCACAGGGAACCGCCGTCGTCCTCTCGCTGGTCGGTGGCGCTTTCGGCCGAAATCCTGCCCTGGCCATAGGGACACCATTCCTGGGCCTTGATGCCGGTGGTTTGGGGGGAAGAAATGGAAAGCGGCGTCTGCTTCTGCCTTGCCGGGCGCGCGGCCAGCGCCCCACCATGGGGATAGAATGACAGTTTGGACAACTTTTTTGCCGGCCATTTGGGAAAGCCCAGCCAACGGCCAGGGCGTTGGGAAAAATGGGGTTGGGGGGCTGCATAGTCCTGCAGCCAGAGGCGTATGTCGGGATCCTTCTCAATGCCGCGGTCTTCGCCCTTGAGATATTGGTCCCACCACCTGAGGCATTCCTGCAGGAAACCTATGGCAGGGCCAGGTACGCCGCGTTGCGGTTCCTTGTGGCCCCAGGGGCCGATCAGGCCCTTGCAAGGCGCCTTGAGGTTTTCAACCAGGCGAAGGATGGTGGGCGTGTAGCCATCAAGCCAACCACCAACCGCAAATACAGGGCATTCAATGGCTGCATAATCCTCGCAGATGGACCCTTGTTTCCAGAAGTCGTCCCGCCTTTGGTGGCGCAGCCATTTTGCCGGGAAGTTGACATGGTTGACGATGCGCTGGCGCCACATGGCGAGCCAGTTTTCTTCACCGACCATCAAAGGGTCGGGCGGCTGGGCGGCATAGTTGAAGAACGCTCCCCCCCAGCTGAAATTGTCGTTGAGGAGGCAGCCGCCCAGATAGTGCGCATCGCAGGCATAGCGATCATCCGTAGAACACATGGTGATGACCGCCTTGAGTCGCGGTGGTCTGCGCGCGGCAATCTGCAAGCCATTAAAACCGCCCCAGGAAATGCCGATCATGCCGACATTTCCAGATGACCACGCCTGAGTTCCCAACCACTCGATAATTGTAAGTGCATCGTCCTGCTCACGCTTGACGTACTCGTCTTCGACCAGGCCCTCGGAATCTCCCATGCCGGAAATGTCTACCCGCGCAGCAACATAGCCCTGGGCGGCAAACCAGATATGCATCTCATCGTCACCAAGACGGGTGCCATCCCGCCGCCGGTAAGGAATGTATTCAAGAATTGCCGGCAATAGGCCCGGGCGGTCTTTCGGAAGGAACAGCCGCACTGCCAGTTGGCGGCCATCAGGCATCGGTATCCAGGACAGCTCGATGGTTTCGACCGTTTCGTGAAAATCCTTTACCGGCATCGGGCCTCCCGCATTTTGACGCTGTCCCTGTGATACCGGGCTAACTCATGGCGAGATTGACGCAAGACGTCAGCCTTGACAAGATTGCGCTCTGCGCCCGAACACTGGTCAGTTTGTGCATCCAGCCTCGCGATTTTGCCTCACCCGATGCATGCCCGCGACCGTCGGCACCGAAAATCACCGGAAACCAGTCCTCCCGCAATTTTTGTCCTGGTTTCATGTTATGCCCCGGATAGGATGGAGATGTTCGGGCTGGCCTTTCCACGTAACGCACATCATCTCCGACCCATCGCAACGAGAGAACCCTGCGCCGGCTGGCCGCCAAATTGCCCCGCGCGCCGTGAGCGGTCCTGAAGTCGAAATGCACAGCATCGCCCGGTTCCATCTTCCACTCCAAAATCTTCATGTCGGAGTCATTGTCCGGATCGGGAACCGGCCGATAGTCTTCCTGGGTCTACGGTGTGAACTCAATTCAGG
>JBAVOA010000422.1:0-12041 GCA_049691635.1 Aestuariivirga sp.
GGCCATGTGTGGGCATGGATCCTGAATCCGGCCTTTGGCCTTGAAGGCACGGTCCGCAAAATGGGCTGGGAGAACTTTACCTTCGATTGGCTGACCAACCGCGAAATGTCGATTTATGCCGTGGTTATTGCAGGCCTTTGGCAAGGGACAGGACTTGTGATGGCGCTGATGCTGGCGGGGCTTCGCGGCATTGATGATGAAATCTGGCGCGCGGCACGCATTGACGGCATTCCAAAATGGCGGACCTATCTTCAAATCGTCTTGCCCATGATGCGGCCGGTGCTGATCACCACCTTTGTCATCGTGGCCTCCGGCGCGGTTCGCGTTTACGATCTTGTTGTGGCCCTCACGCAAGGAGGCCCCGGCCTTTCTTCACAGGTGCCGTCCATGTATGTTTACGAAAACATGTTCGTGGGCGCCCTGTCGCAAGGAACGGCCGCCTCTTCGGTCATGCTTCTCGCCACGGCGATCATCCTCATTCCGTGGATCATCGTTGAATTTGGCAAGAAAAACCAAGGCTGAGGATTGCATGGCGAACGCAGATACATCAGCCGTTGAACCCTTTGGCCAAAAGCCCAAGCAGCTGTTCGCGCCAGGCCGCGTGTTTGTCTACGCGGTTCTCATTATTACGTCGACCTATTACCTGATCCCGCTCTACGTCATGATCATCACGTCGGTCAAAGACCTTGATGCCATTCGCGATGGCAATATTTTCATTCCAACAATGCACCCCACTTTTGCGCCCTGGGTGAAGGCATGGTCGGAGGCCTGTACGGGGCTGAATTGCCATGGCCTGGCGCCTGGGTTCTGGAACTCGGTCAAAATCACCGTTCCGAGCGTGATTGTCTCGATTGCGGTCGCCTCGGTCTCGGGCTATTCGCTGGCCAACTGGCCGTTCAAATTCGGTGAATTCTTTTTCACCGTGCTACTGGTGGGGTCTTTCATTCCCTATCAGGTGATGCTCTATCCGCTCGTCATCATTACCCGGGAGATGGGCATCTACTCAACGCTCTGGGCAGTGATCTTCATCCATACGGTGTTCGGCCTGCCCATTCTCACGCTGCTGTTCCGCAACTATTTTGCATCCCTGCCGCCTGAACTGTTCAAGGCGGCACGGGTGGACGGGGCCGGTTACTGGCGGATTTTCTTCCAGGTGATGATGCCCATGTCCGTGCCGATTTTCACGGTTGCCGTCATCCTGCAGATCACCGGCATCTGGAACGACTTCCTGTTTGGCGTGATCTATGCGGGCCTCACCAACTATCCGATGACCGTGCAGCTCAACAACATTGTGAATTCGTTGCAGGGCGTCAAGGAATATAACGTGGATATGGCCGCCACCATCCTGACGGGACTGGTTCCGCTCACCATCTATTTCCTCTCCGGCAAATATTTCGTGCGCGGCATTGCAGCCGGCGCGGTAAAGGGCTGATCATATGAAAGCAAATTCTCCCAGCGTTTCGGTCCAGGGGCTGGCGCTCAGCTATGGCGCGATTTCCGTTCTCAAGGAATTGAACCTCGACATTGCCCATGGTGAGTTCATCGTGTTGCTGGGGCCTTCGGGTTGCGGAAAATCGACGCTGCTCAATTGCATTGCCGGATTGCTCGAACCCAGCGAGGGCAAGGTATTCATCAATGGCAAGAATGTGACCTGGGAAGAACCCAAGGACCGCGGCATTGGCATGGTGTTCCAGTCCTATGCGCTCTATCCGCAGATGACGGTGGAACGGAACCTTTCCTTCGGCCTGCGCGTCGCGGGCCTTGCAAAGGAAGAAATCGACAAGCGCGTGAAGCGCGCGGCGGATATGCTGCAATTGGGCGAACTCCTGCAGCGAAAGCCAATGGCGCTCTCGGGCGGGCAGCGCCAACGGGTTGCCATCGGACGGGCGCTGGTGCGTGATGTCGATGTCTTTCTGTTCGACGAGCCCCTGTCAAATCTCGATGCAAAACTCCGTGCCGAACTGCGTGTCGAAATCAAGCGCCTGCACCAGAGGCTCGGCAATACCATGATCTATGTGACCCATGACCAGATCGAAGCCCTGACGCTGGCAGACCGGGTTGCCGTCATGAAGGGCGGCGTTATCCAGCAACTTGATGATCCGCACGTCATCTACAATGAACCCAAAAATCTCTACGTCGCCGGCTTCATTGGTTCGCCAACCATGAACTTCATCAAGGGCGAAGTCGGTGGAACGGCTGCCGCACCTTCCATTGCCATCGGCAAGGGAAAAGTCGCCCTCAAGAGCTATGCGGCGAAGGGAAAGCTGAAAATTGGCCAGGCGGTGGTCTTTGGGGCACGGCCCGAACATTTGCGCCTGAATGCCGGCAATGAGCCCGGCCTTTCAGATGCCTTTGACGCAACCGTCGATCTGATCGAGCCCATGGGTTCCGACAGCCTGGTCTGGCTGAAACTTGGAAGCCAGATCCTGTCAGCGCGCGTCGAATCAAGCCAGATTTACAAACCCAACGAAAAAATCACGGTCAAGTTCCGGGTCGGACTCGCTTCGCTGTTTGATGCGGAAAGCGGCGAACGGCTCTAATTCCATGCAAACCGCGGTGAATATGGTTGATCTTGCAGGACAGTGGACTATTGCCAATCGGGATGGCCGCCATGCCTGTGCGATGATCATGCCGGGCGATGTCCACACGGCGCTGATTGCCGCCAAAATCATTCCGCATCCTTATGTCGGCCGCAATGAATATGAGGTGCGCTGGGTCGCCGAGGACGTGTGGGAGGCAAGCCGGACATTTGAATTTATGGGTGATGCGGACCGCGGCTGGTTTCTTGATATCACCTATCTTGATACGGTGGCCGATGTCTTTCTCAATGATATGAACGTTCTCTCGGCGGCCAACAGCTTCCGGCGTTACCGGCCGGATGTTTCAAAGGCCCTGAAGAAGGGCAAGAACGACATCCGGATCGTTTTTCATTCAAACATCAAGGCGGCCGCACAGAAGCAGGTGGAACAGCCGTTCTACATTCCCTACTCAACCAATAACTGCCCCATTCCCAATCCCAACATGCTGCGCAAGGCGCAATGCCATTTCGGCTGGGACTGGAACCTGGCGATCGTGCCCTTCGGCCTCTATGGCGACATCAAGCTGCGCCCCATGGACAAGGCCCGAATTGAGCATATTCAGGCGACGCAAAGGCATCTGCCCACGGGAGCGGTTGAGGTTGACGTCAGCGTCTCATTGATACGTGTGGAAAATGCGGCGGCGAACATAGATATTCACTTTGCTGGCCAGACGCGCAAGGTCAACGCCGGCAAAGCACGTGTCGTTGAAACATTTCAAATTCCTGGCCCCACGTTCTGGTGGCCAGCAGGATCAGGCGAACAGCACCTCTATGATCTCGAGGTCAGCTGCGGGACTGAAACCATTCACCGCCGTGTCGGCCTTCGCCACATTGAACTCATTACAACACCCGACGAGACCGGCCAGCGCTTTGCCTTCAAGGTGAACGGGCGCGAGATCTTCTGCCGGGGAGCCAACTGGATTCCAGCGGATGCCCTGCCCTCGGCGGCCACGCCTGCACTCACGGAAAAGCTCCTGCGCGCTGCGGTGGACGCCAACATGAACATGCTGCGGGTCTGGGGCGGCGGGTTCTACGAACAGGATTTCTTCTATGATCTCTGCGACGAACTGGGCCTGCTCGTGTGGCAGGACTTCATGTTTTCCTGCAGCCTCTATCCTTCGACACAGGAATTTCTGGGCGAAGTGCGCGAAGAGGTTGACTACCAGGTGCGTCGTCTCGGTTTCCATGCCTGCCTGGCCCTGTGGTGCGGCGACAATGAATTGCTGGGAGCCCTCACCTGGTTCAAGGAGTCGGTTGATAACCGGGACCGCTATCTGGTGAATTACGACCGCCTCAACCGCACCATCGAGGAAACCATGCAGGCGGCGGACCCCAGTGGACACTGGTGGCCGTCCAGCCCCTCCCCCGGCCTCCTGTCCTTCGGCGATGCCTGGCATGATGACCGTTCCGGTGACATGCATTTCTGGAGCGTGTGGCATGAGGGCAGGAATTTCGAGCATTACCGCGATGTGAAGCCGAGGTTCTGTTCGGAGTTCGGCTTCCAGTCGTTCCCGTCCATGGCGGCCATGAAGACATTTGCCCAACCTGCTGATCTGAACATCGCCTCGCCGGTGATGGAATCGCACCAGAAGAACAAGGGCGGCAATGCGCGCATTGCGGAGACCATGTTCCGCTATTTCCGCTTTCCCATGACTTTTGCGGATTTTGTCTATATAAGCCAGATCCAGCATGGGCTGGCCATGCGGACCGCGGTTGAATACTGGCGGTCCCTCAAGCCCCATTGCATGGGCGCCCTCTACTGGCAGCTCAACGATACGTGGCCCGTGGCGTCGTGGTCGGGTCTTGACCATGGTGGTGGCTGGAAAGCGCTGCACTACATGGCGCGGCAGTTCTTTGCGCCGGTTGCGGTATTTGCCGTGCCATCGGGCGAGGACATTGTGCTTAGCGGCGTGAATGACGGGCCAAGGGATGCGCCGGTTGATGTGAGCTATTTCGCCATGTCGGTCGAGGGCAAGCGCACCGACCTGGGCAAGCTTACTGCAACGCTGCCCGTGGACCGGGCTGTGGAGTTGGCACGCATTCCCGCCTCGGCCATTCCGGAAGATTCGTTCCTGCATCTTTCCACCGCGCAAAATGGCAAGGAAATTCAACGGCTCCACCTCGCGCCCAGACCCTACAAGACCTATGTGTTCAACGATCCGGAAATCAAGATTCACAGCGAAGCCAGCAAGGGTGACTTGCAGATCACCCTGCAGGCGCGGAAGCCCGCCTATTTTGTATGCCTCGAAAGCAATGAACCGGGGCACTTCGATGACAATGCCTTCGATCTGCTGCCGAACGAGACCAAGATCATTCGTTTTACGCCGCACAGTTCCGGCGGGGTTGAACGTGCGGCACATTCACTGACACTTCGCAATCTCTGTTCCAGCACCCAACTTTAAAGAGGAGGCCACCATGCCATCACGTTTTTCTTTCCAGCTCTATTCGGCCCGGAATCATCCGCCGCTTGAGTCCATCCTGAAGAAACTTTCCGATCTCGGTTATGTCGAGGTGGAAGGCTTTGGCGGGGTTTATGGCGAGCCGGAAAAACTCCGCGCCGAAATGAACCATCTCGGCCTCACCATGCCGTCGGGACATTTCTCCGTCGACATGCTGGAGAAGGAAAAGAAGAAGGTTCTCAAGACCGCATCAACGCTCGGGATGAACAAGCTGGTCTGCCCCTATCTGCTGCCTGATCAGCGTCCCAAGACGGCCAAGGGCTGGAAGGACTTCGGCAAGCGGCTTGAGGCCATTTCCACAACCTACCGGGCCGAGGGCTACGGGGTTGCCTGGCACAATCATGATTTCGAATTCTTCCCCCTGAAGGACGGCAGCACGCCCCATGAGCTGATCTTTGTGGCGGCCCCGACGCTGGATTGGGAAATCGATGTCGCCTGGATCGTGCGGGCCAAATCCAATCCGCTGAAATGGATCAAGGCCTATGCAGGCGCCATTACGCTAGCCCATGTCAAGGATATCGCGCCCAAGGGCGAATGCGTTGACGAAGATGGCTGGGCCGATGTGGGTCATGGGGTGGTGAAGTGGCAGGCGGTGATGGATGCCCTGAAGCACACGCGCTGCATGCATTACATCATGGAACACGACAAGCCGAGTGACGCGGAAAGATTTGCGCGGCGCTCCCTGATCTCCGCCAAGAAATACTGAGGACATGACAATGACTGACAATCTTCGCATTGGTGTTATGGGATGCGGCAATATCTCGACCACCTATTTCCGGCTCTCGCCCCTGTTCAAGGGCATTGAGATCAACGCCTGCGCCGACCTCAACGCCGACATGGCAAAGGCGCGGGCCCAGGAATATGGGGTTATGGCCATGAAGCCCGCCGAATTGCTGGCCAGCAAGGACATCGACCTCATCCTCAACCTTACGGTGCCGGATGCCCATTTCGGTGTTTCCCTGGCGGCGGCGAAAGCCGGCAAGCATGTCTATTCGGAAAAACCCCTGGTGCTTTCCATGAAGGACGGCATGGCGCTGAAGAAAGCTGCCGATGCGAAGAAGGTCCGTGTCGGCTGCGCGCCTGACACTTTCCTCGGCGGCGCCCATCAAAGGGCCCGCAAGGCGCTGGATGATGGCGAGGTGGGCAAGATCACCTCGGGCACGGCCCATGTGATGGGCTTTGGCATGGAGCACTGGCATCCCAATCCCGACTTCTTCTTCAAGCTGGGCGGCGGGCCGATCCTCGACATGGGTCCCTACTACATCGCAAATCTGATCAATCTTATTGGTCCGGTGAAGCGGGTCGCAGCGCTCACCTCGATGGCGCAGAAGTCGCGCACCATTTCCAGCCAGCCGCGCGCTGGACAGAAAGTCAGCGTGAAGACACCGACAAATGTCCAGGCGCTCCTGGAGTTTGCAAATGGTGCAACTGTCACACTGATCGCAAGCTGGGATGTGTGGGCCCACCGTAACAGCAACATGGAACTCTACGGCACGGAAGGCTCGCTCTATGTGCCGGATCCGAATTTCTTCGGCGGCGAGGTTCTTGCCACCAAGCGCAATGGCAAGGCTGAAGCCCTGGCGGACTGGGACCACCCCTTCGGCATTGCCAACCAGGACAACAACAATGGACGGGTTGCAAACTACCGTGCGGCGGGACTTGCCGACATGGCGGCTGCCATCAAGGGCAAGCGCGATACGCGCTGTTCACTGGACCGGACACTGCACGGGGTTGAAGTCATGACCTCCATCCTGGCCTCGGGCGAGACCGGGAAATTCGTCAGCATGAAGACCACCTGCACGCGGCCAAAAGCGCTCGGGCCGGAAGAAGCCAGGGCATTGCTCAAGTGAGTCAGGCCATGAAATACAACCGCTGCGGCCGGAGCGGCGTGCTGCTCCCGGCCGTCTCCCTCGGCCTCTGGCACAATTTCGGCGACGATTTCGGGTCTGACACGAAGCTTGCGTTGTGCCGCACCGCCTTTGATCTCGGCATCACGCATTTTGATCTGGCCAATAATTATGGGCCGCCGCCGGGTTCGGCCGAAATTGCCTTCGGAAAAATCCTGCGTGAACATTTCGCCGGCCACCGGGATGAGATGATCATCTCCAGCAAGGCAGGCTATCACATGTGGTCCGGGCCCTATGGCGAATGGGGCAGCCGCAAGTATCTGCTGGCCAGCCTCGACCAGAGCCTGAAGCGCCTGGGTCTCGATTATGTGGATATCTTCTATTCCCACCGCTTCGACCCCAATACACCGCTGGAAGAAACCATGGGGGCGCTTGACCATGCGGTGCGCAGCGGCCGCGCACTCTATGTGGGCATCTCAAATTATGATGCGGATTCAACGCGAAAGGCGGCACAAATTCTGCGGGCCATGGGAACCCCCTGCCTGATCCATCAGCCCCGCATTTCGCTGCTTGATCAAGCGCCAATTTCAATGGGCGTGGTGAAGACCTGCGAAGAGGAAGGGGTTGGCTGTATCGCATTCTCAGCCCTGGCGCAAGGCATGCTCACCAACAAATATCTTGGCGGTATCCCGGCGGGCAGCCGCGCCACCCAGGGGAAATCCCTGAACCCGGACGCCATCAGCGAAAAAACGATTGAGATGCTTAACCGCCTCAACGGGGCCGCGGGCAAGCGCAACCAGTCGCTGGCGCAGATGGCCATCGCCTGGCTGCTTCACAACAAAGGGGTTACATCCGCCCTGATTGGTGCCAGCAAACCTGAACAGATCAAGGACTGTGTTGACGCGCTGAAGAACCAGGTTTTCTCGTCACAGGAACTTGCCGACATTGCCGGCATTCTGGCTCACCAACAGCAGTAGCCGCCATCGGCGAGGACAATTGATCCGGTCATCAGGCTGGCGGCATCGGAGGCCAGGAAGTGCACGACTGAGGCGATCTCGTCGGGCTGGCCGACGCGGCCCATGGGCGTCATTTCCAGCCAGATCTTGTACATCTCTGGAGATTCATTGATGCCAAAAGCGGTGAGCGGGGTTTCAATATAGGTGGGTGCCACCGCATTCACGCGCACACCTCTCGCACCCCATTCCGCCGCCAGCGAGCGGGTGAGATGGTGCACGGCGGCCTTTGACGCGTTGTAGAAAGACTGGGGCTGGGGCTTGTTGACGATGAAGCCCGACATGGAGCCAATGTTCACGATTGCACCCTTGCCCTGCTTCAGCATCACGCTGCCAAAGGCGCGGCAGCACCAGAACAGGCCATCGACATTCACATCCATGTGGTGACGCCAATGATCGTCGCTGGTGTCCTCGGCGCGCACGTCACTTTTGGCAACACCGGCATTGTTCACCAGAATGTCCACGCGGCCATGGGCCTTCACGATATCAGCGCAAACGGCGTCGACTTCCTTCGATTTTGTGACGTCAAGTTTTGCGCCGTAGGCATCAATCTTCAGCTTGCGCAGCTCGGCCACGGTTGCATCAATCCGCTCCGGCATGACGTCGGCAACGATAACCTTCGCGCCGGCTTCGCCAAGCGCCCGCGCACAGGCCGCGCCAATGCCCTGCCCCGCGCCTGTCACAACCGCAACCTGACCATTGAGTTTCAATTTTTCCAGATACATTTTCGCTCCTTCAACTCATCCATTGGCCGCCGTCAACATTGTATGTCTGGGCGACGATATAATTGCTTTCTTCCGATGCCAGAAAAACCGCCATGCCGACGAGATCTTCCGGGGTTCCCATGCGCCCGTAGGGAACGCCAGCAGCCACCTGTCTTTTCTTTTCACCAAGGGGAAGGTTTTCAAACTTGGCAAAGAGCGCATCCACGCCTTCCCAATGCTCGCCATCAACCACGCCGGGGGCAATCGCATTGACATTGATACCATGCTTGATGAGATCGAGGCCCGCCGATTGCGTGAGACTGATGACGGTCGCCTTGGTCGCGCAATAGACGGCAACCAGGGCCTCGCCCCGCCGTCCGGCCTGGCTCGCCATGTTGATGATCTTGCCCTTGCGCTTATTCTTGATCATGGAACGGGCAACGGCCTGCAGGGTGAAGAATGTGCCCGCCACATTGATGCTGAACAGGCGGTCATAGCTTGCGCGGGTGATTTCAACGATCGGCGCCATATCAAACAGGGCGGCATTGTTGATCAGGATATCAATGCCGCCGCAACGGTTTTCGACTTCGGCGACTGCCCCGTCAATCGAAGCCTGGTCGGCAACATCCAAGCGAACGGCAAAGGCTGAAGGCCCAATGGCTTTGGCGGTCTGTTCGGCCCGTGCCATGTCAATATCGGCAATGGCAACGGTTGCACCCTCACGTACATAGGTTGCGGCAAAGGCCGCGCCAATACCGCGGGCCGCTCCGGTGATGATTGCAATCTTGCCCTTCAATCTCATTTGCCGACGGCCTTTTCGTCCTTGTCGAAGCTGTGAATGCGGCCGGGTTCCGGCGTCAAGAAGATCTCTGCGCCACCCGTGATGATTGCGGTTTTTCCCCTTGGCCTCATGACAAAAACTCCACAGCACGGCTGGCGACAGCCATCGTCGGCGCATTTGTGTTACCGGAAGGAATGAAGGGCATGGCTGAAGCATCGATGACGCGGAGGCCATCGAGCCCAAGCACCCGCAGTTGTGAATCGAGCACGGCGGACGTATCCCTTTCCGGCCCCATGCGGCAGGTGCCAACCGGATGCCAATTGGTTTTGACCGAGCGGCGGCAATGTTCAGCAAGCCCTACATCATCAATCACATCCCGCCCTGGCAGCATTTCATGGGAGATGCGCTTGCTCAAAGGTGCCTGCTTCAGAATTTCGCGTGCATAGCGCAGGCCCGCAATCTCCATGCGCAAATCATCGGGCTCCGCCAGATAGTTGTTGTCGACAATGGGCTTGTCCAAGGCATTCGCCGAACGCAGCCGCACGGTGCCACGCGACTTCGGTCGCAGCAGACAGGCATTCAGTGTCACGCCATCTTGCGGTGCCACATTCTTCACGTCTGCATCAAGATAAACTGATGGCACGCAGTACATCTTGATCGTGGGGCGATCGCCGCCCTTTGGGTCGATGTAGGCACAAGCCTCCACACCATTGCTGGTGACGGGGCCAGTTTTGAAAAACGTGTATTGCAGACCGTTCACCAGGGCGCGAAATCCGCAATCTTCGCCGTAGTATCCGAAATGCCCGTTGGTTGCCGCAACAACCGGAACTTCGTGATGGTCCTGCAGATTCCCGCCAACGCCCGGCAGGTCAACTTTCGTTACAATGCCATGCTGCTTCAAATGGTCAGCGGGGCCGATGCCGGACAGCATCAGGATTTTCGGCGTGTTGTATGTGCCCGCCGCCATCAACACGCTTTCACAGCGTACCTCTGTTGCGCGACCAGCTTCTACAAATGCCACGCCAACGCAGCGCCCGTTCTCAACAATCAAACGTGCGACGGTACAATCGGTTTTCACAGAGAAAAGCGGATCACTCATTATCACTGACAGGAAAGCTTCGACGCCATTCCAGCGCCGCTTGTTCCACGTCGTGTATTGCATGGTGCCAACGCCACGCTGCTGAGCACCATTGAAATCCGGATTGAACGGCACGCCAAGGCCCTGCACGGCCAATATGTAGTCCTCGGTGATCTGACATTTGCTGCCCGTATCTGACACATGCAACGGTCCGCCAACACCATGAAATGTATCATTGAAACTGTGATTGCATTCCATGGTTGTAAAGTGCTTGAGCATGTCCGCAAAGGACCAGCCTGATTTACCACCAAGGAATTTGTCCCAGTGGTCATAATCTTCGCGCTGGCCGCGCGTGTAGACCATTGCATTGACTGAAGTGCCGCCGCCCAGGATATTGGCCTGCCCTACTAGAGGTTTGCGGCCGTTGAGGTGCTTCTGTGGAACCGGCTCATGCATTTCAACAACGGCATTGCCGCGAATGCCCATCATCCATGCAGCAGGCATGGGTAACAAATAGCGAGAGAGGCCTGATGCCCGTGCAGGCCCCCGCTCCAACATCAGCACACGTGCGGATTTTTCCTTGACCAAGCGCCATGCTGCAACACAACCTGCTGATCCACCACCGACAATGATATGATCGTAGTGGTCATTCACTTACGAATGGCCTTTCCATTGGTGTCAAAGCGATGCAAACGGCCCTTCTCGGGAGTGAGCCAAATCTTGTCGCCGGGTTTGAAAGTGCTTTCGCCGGAAGCGCGCACCGTAATCATGCCGAGTTGGCCGCCATCCACATGTAGGAACGTGTCAGAACCCAGGCTTTCCGTGAGCTTGACGGTTCCGGCCCAGTCGCCCTTCTTGTCTGATGTCTGAAGATGTTCGGGGCGCACGCCAATGGAATTGTCTTCGACAAAATTCATTTTCGGCGAGCCGATGAAACCGGCAACGAATAATGAATTGGGATGGTTGTAAAGTTCAAGCGGCGAACCAACTTGTTCAATATTGCCCTTGTTGAGCACGACGATGCGATCCGCCATGGTCATAGCTTCCACCTGGTCATGCGTCACATAGATGCTTGTTGAGCCCAGGTCCTTGTGCAGCTGCATGATGAAGATGCGCATGTTGACACGAAGTGCCGCATCAAGATTGGAAAGCGGCTCATCAAACAGGAAGGCCTTGGGATTGCGCACGATGGCGCGACCAATGGCAACGCGCTGACGCTGGCCGCCAGAAAGTTGTCCGGGCTTGCGGTCAAGGTAGTCGTTCAGGTTCAATGTCCGAGCCGCGTGGTTTACTTTCGCATCAATCTCACTTTGCGGCATTTTTGCCATCTTCAGCGGGAAAGCTATGTTGCTGCGAACACTCATGTGCGGATAGAGCGCGTAAGACTGGAAAACCATTGCGAGTTCGCGCCCCGCCGGCGGGACATCCGTAACGTCTTTGCCATCAATGCTGATGTGGCCGGAGGTCGTATCCTCAAGGCCCGCGATGAGACGAAGCAACGTAGATTTGCCGCAGCCTGATGGACCGACGAAAACGACAAATTCGCCGTTCCTGATTTCAAGATCAGCACCGGGAATAATC